>JAITRD010000209.1 GCA_031288575.1 Treponema sp.
GATGCCCATCCATAACTCGGCCCAGGGAAGGCCTTCGGTATTATTCTTCCCCAATAAGTTAGGGATCCATTCGGGGGATCCCCAGTCATAGTATTTAATAATGTTTTGCAGTTTAAAAATAAAATCCATATTTTCTAAAAATCATGTTTCAGCAGCGCATTGTCTATGCGGCTTATAAGCTCGAGGGTAAGCTGTTCCGCTTCCTGTTCCTCATGAATTCCCGCCGCTAATTTTGCCGACACAGTATGGCTCTTTTGCAATTCGTCACAGAGCAGATAACCGGTTAAAATCGCTATTTTAAGAGGATCCTTAAGGCCGGTCATATTCTGGGTATTCTCAATGGCGGCACGGTAACGGCCAAGCAGCTCTTCAAGGTAACGGATATCCTCATCGGCGCTGATTACGATAGAAGTTCCCAATATATCGATACGAAGATCGCCTTTTCCCATGGGGACCTCTTAAAAAATATCGAGTTCCGCGCTGTTTTGGTCCTGATCGTGGTGAATGTCTTCTTCGGTGCCGGCGAAATCTTCTTCCTTATTCTCATCGAAGAGGAATTCCCCCTTTTCCCTTGGATCTTCTCCCGAAGGAAGGTTAGCCTGCCGCAAAGATTCGAAACCGCCGTCCCTTTCATCCTGCCCTTCGGGGGAAGGAACCGCCTGCGCATCCGGGTTTGCCGGGGGCCCGTCATCCTGGGCCCCTTCATGCTGTGCCGGGAAAAAACTTTTTTCTATGGCATCTTCAAATTGGTTAAGCCTCTCGAGGGCGGAAAGAATACCCTCTTCAATACGGCCCTGATCTTCCTTAAAACGCAGGATTAAAGCTTCAAGCTCGTCAATCCGTTTTTGATAGGAATCTATCTTTCCCTTGAGGGCGTTATTTTCTTCAGTTACCTGCTTAACGAAATTTATTGCCTTGACAACCTTAGTTTCTAACAGTTTGACTTGCTCAAGGGTTACCATGGTTTTAAGCTCCTAAAACCGCTTTTGCCTGGGCGACTACGGTCTTAAAGGCCGAAGCGTCTTCAACGGCAAGAAAGGCCAAGGCCTTCCGGTTAATTGTTATCCCCGCTTTATTTAAACCGTCCACCAGCCGGGAATAGGAAAGCCCCTCTGCCCGGCAAGCCGCGTTAATGCGGATGATCCAAAGCCTGCGGAAATCCCCTTTACGATCCTTCCGGTCCCGGTAGGCGTAAAAAAGCCCCTTGGTTACCGCGTCCTTGGCGGTTTTATAGTTGGAATGCCGGCGGCCCCAATAACCCTTTGCCTGTTTTAGTATTTTTTTGCGATGATCCTTTCTCCGGGACCCATCAACTGCTCTTGACATACTGTGCTCCTTATCCGTAGGGTAACAAACGTTTTTTGATTACCGGTACATTATCCGGCGACAATATACCGGCATGGCGGAGATTCCGCTTCCGTTTTGAGGACTTCTTGGTAAGAATATGGCGAAGGTTTTGTTTTTTGTATTTTACCTTGCCCGTCCCGGTAAAAGAATAGCGCTTTGCGGCGCTTTTCTTGGTTTTCATTTTTGGCATAATGCCACCCTCTGCTTATTTCTTAGATTTAGGGCTCAATATCATGGACATAAACCGTCCCTCCATGGCCGGCGCTTTATCCATCACGTATTCCCCTTCGATACGCTGCAAAACATCCTTAAGGACTTCCAATCCCAATTCGGTATGGGCTAGTTCCCGGCCCCTAAAACGGACCGTTACCTTAACCTTATTGCCTTCGCCAAGGAATTCCCGAACATGCTTTGACTTAAAATCAAGATCATGCTCGTCAATCTTCGGCTGCATGCGGATCTCTTTTAATTTAAGCAATTTCTGCTTCTTTTTTGAATCCCGAACTTTTTTTTCATTCTCAAATTTGAATTTGCCATAGTCCATGATCTTGACCACCGGCGGAACCGCTTGAGGGGCGACTTCCACAAGATCAAGACCCTGTTCTCTGGCAATTCCAAGGGCTTCAACGGTGCTGATAATGCCTTGTTGTTCCCCCTCATCCCGAATGAGACGAACCTCCCGCACCCGAATTTGCTCATTAATCCGTAAATCCTTGTCCGCCAACTGACCTCCTTCGTCGGTTCTTCCGGGAATTTATTCCCCGAACCTCGGTTCCCGGCGCAACGGGATATGCGACGATACCTTAAAACATAGTTTATCAAATAACCGGGCCTTATGTCCAGCCCCCGGAAAGGAGGAAACAATCTTTGTCTTGCGGCATTCTCCCTTCCGTGTTAAGGTTCCCTATGAGCTTGTTTTGTCTGCTGTGGACCCCCCTTTTTTATCTATGGAGAAATTCCCGGGGTTCGGAGGGCGGTTCCGGTGCGGTATGGGCCCTTTTGCTGGGAAGCATCACGGCTCTGGCGCAATTTTTCCTGGGTTCCCTGGCGGAACCCGGAGGATTTGGTTTGTCCCGGTGGATAAATGCCTGTATTGACATTGTTAGCCTGCCTGCGGTACTTCCCTTTATCGTTTATTTTCTGCTTGTTTTTTTACGGATTGTCCCGTCTTCCGCCCATTGCGGCAATTTTGCCCTGCTCTGGCTTATCCCCCAAGGAGCCATGCGGACGCTAAGCTGGAGCACGCAAAGGGATCCCTCTCTTTTGGTATTGGTTCCTTTTCTTTGGACTGCCGTGGCGGCGGGAATTTCCTTTTTTATTGAGCTTATCCTTAGGTCCCCTGTCCCGGGCGTTGTTTTGGCCCTCTTCGGGCTCCTGCTTTTGCCCTTTGCCGCGGCTGCCGTCTACTGGGCTTTTTTTTCTCAATGGTATCCCCTGGGTTTTATACTGCTCTTCCTTACCGCCCTGCCTATGGGGATATCCTTCTGCCGGATAAAAAAACAATAGGGCGCGGAAAAGGGAAAGAAACCTCCCTTTTCCGCGCCCTGTTCGGGATTAAGCCTGGCCTGCGGAACCTAAAACGTCAATGTTTTTATGGGCATAAAGCTTTTTCAGTTCATCCCGGGCGGGGCCTAAATATTTACGGGGATCAAATTCATCGGGTTTTTCGGCCAGGACTTTGCGGATCAGGGCGGTCATGGCGAGGCGCCCGTCGGAATCAATGTTGATTTTGCAGACCGCGCTTTTAGCGGCCCGGCGGAGCTGTTCCTCGGGAATTCCTACCGAATCGCTAAGTTTTCCGCCGTATTGTTCAATTATATTAACATATTCTATGGGTACCGATGAGGAGCCGTGGAGGACGATGGGGAAACCGGGAATCCTTTTTTCGATTTCTTCCAGGATATCAAAACGCAAAGGCGGGGGAATAAGGACCCCGTTGGCGTCCCGGGTACATTGTTCGGGTTTAAATTTAGCCCGGCCATGGCTTGTGCCGATGGAAATGGCCAGGGAATCTACCTTGGTGCCCTCAAGGAATTTCTGTACGTCATCAGGCTGGGTATAATGGCTGTGTTCGGCGGAAACATCGTCCTCTACCCCGGCGAGGACCCCTAATTCTCCTTCTACGCTGACATAATCCTTCTGGGAATGGGCGAATTCGCAGACTTTTTTAGTCAAAGCAACGTTTTCCTCAAAGGGAAGATGGGAGCCGTCGATCATTACCGAGGAAAAGCCCGTTTCTATGCAATCCTTGCAGAGTTCAAAGCTGTCCCCGTGATCGAGGTGGAGGACAATAGGAATGTCATGGCCTAGTTCATGGGCATACTCAACGGCGCCCTTAGCCATGTTTTTCAACAAATTCTGGTTTGCATATTTCCGGGCCCCCGAGGAAACCTGGAGGATCACCGGCGATTTGGTTTCCACGCAGGCCTGGATAATGGCCTGCAATTGTTCCAGATTATTAAAATTGTACGCCGGAAGGGCGTAACCGCCGCTTACCGCCTTTTTAAATAGTTCCACCGTATTAACAAGACCTAACTCTTTATAACTGGTCATACGAACTCCTTAGTTTTGATAGGATATTTCAATAGTATGCCATAGATCATTCTTGGTCAAGAAGCGGGTGTATCTTGATCAGCCTCCCATATCCCGTTATGGTTCACCTTATGGATGTCCGGCGGTCTTGGAAGTTCCTTGTTGCGGGGTTTCTTTTTTCGTGCCTCATTCTGGGGGGGGGCTTTTTTTATTTCCGTTCCCCGGTGGTTCTGGTATCCGACGCGGCCTTTGATGCCCTTTACGGCATCCGCAGGACCTGGGAAAAACGTATTTTATTGTCCTTGCGTTTTTTCCGGCAAGTTAAGATCGTCCTTGCGGCTGAAAACACCGGGGCGGATATGCTGGTCTTTGCCATTGAGGAGGCCCATGGCGCTCCCTATTGTGTTTTATTTCCCTACCGTTATTTTGAGGCCGCCGGCAGGTATGCCGCCCAATTTTCCCGGATACCGGTGGCGCTTTTCGGCGGAAGGGCGCAGGAAGCGCCGGAAGAAGGAAATTTCCTTTTTATTCCCACCGATATTCAGCAGGACTTTTACCTGGCGGGGCGCTGCGCCGCGGTTTTTGCCGAAAGCGGCGGGAAAATTCTTTTTTTTCAGGAAAATTCAATGCCCGCCGCCATTCGGGAGGCCTTTATGAAGGGTTTGCGGGAACAGGGCTTTGAAGGGGAGCCCCTGTTCCTAAGCGCCGGCGCGGCCTATAGCGGCTCGGAGCAGCCTGCCTGTGTCGTGATGCTCGGATCGGCGGTCCCTTTCCTCGAACAGCATCCTGATCTGCCGGTTATTCTCTTTTCCTGGATAAACCCGAATTTGACCGCCCGGGGAGTAAAAATCATCTTTGATGATTCTCCCTGGGCCATGGCCGCCCGGACCGTATCCATGATAGCCCGGGGGGCAGAGGCAAGGCCCCTTCGGTCAGATATTTTATTTTTCCAGAGAAGGATGCCGGAAAGGGGGTTTTTGCAAAAAATAACGGATGCGATCGGCACGAATATGCAATAATTGCGTTAAGAGGTTTGACAAAGATTGTTTGAGGAAATATAATGCATATAGACTTCATTTCTCTACGATGTGATAAAGGAGTATTGGGATGAAATATGACAGTTTTAGGGCTGTATGCCTTATCTTTTTGGTCTGCATAGCAGTCGTATCAGCATTTGGTGATGAAAACACCGTCAACCTTGAATCCGTCATTTTAGAAAGCTTTGATGGGGATTCTGATTATGATTGGAAGGTTGACGCGAGTAAATTTGCTACCAAAACAGACGAAGAAGCATTTCCTAAATTGAGTTATGTTTCCAGTTGGCCGGCGGCCATTTTTGGCGCAAACCGGGAAGGAAAGGATCTTAAAAGTTTGGGCATATGGGGCCGTTTTGATCGCCGGGGTTATAACTGGATTGATGTGTACCCGGTAGCCGGCGGCGGCGGAGACGGCGCAGAGGCTGTTGAGATCCCGATACCCGGCCGGGTTCAGTATTTGGATACGTGGGTATGGGGTTCAAATCTGAATTATTATGTGGAAGCCTATATTCGGGACCTGCACGGGGTGGTACATAGCATTTATATGGGCCATATTAACTATACAGGATGGAAAAACCTCCGGGCGACGGTTCCCCATAATATTCCCCAGTCCAAAAAGGTGCTTCCCCGGCTTGCGCCTTTAACCTTTGTGAAATTCCGTATCTGGACCCAGCCGAACGAACCGGTGAATAATTTTTATATTTATTTTGATCAATTTAAAGTGGTTACGGATACTTTTGAACTCAATTATGATGGTGATGAGCTGGCAGATCCTGTGCGGGTACAGGAACTCTGGAGCGGCAATTCTAATTAAGGAGGCCTGTTAAAAATGAAGGGTTTGATAATTACCGCCTTGTTGTTATGTCTTTCCGGGTTTATTTTTGCCCAACAAAATGAGGTTGGCTCTACGAATGCGGAAAATATCGGTGTGGATGCCGCGCAGCAGCTTTTAAAGGAAGTTTCGGTAGACAAATTTGAGCAGAACGGATATTGGCGTTCCGCTATACCGAGTGATGCGGGCTATATTACGAGCCGCCTTTTTGGCGGCGGGCCTTCGGACAAGGAGCCTGTCCCGGATGAGGAGGGCCTCAATATCCCCGATAATTATGTACTAGGCTGCCGGGTTGATTTTCTTCACCGGGGTCATGCCAGTTTTACCGTTTACCCGGTCCGCCCTATCCCTATTGAGGGCATTACCAAGACAATTTCGGTTTGGGTAGCAGGGCGGAACTATAACCATGAATTAAAGATTCTCATCGAGGATTATTTTGGCAGACCCTTTGAGCTTTATATGGGAAAGCTGAATTACCAAGGGTGGAAGCAGCTTACCGTTGCGATTCCTCCCCAGGCCAGTGACGGTCGGACCGGCATTGTTCAGCGGAATTATCATTATAACAACCAATTGGGGATCAAAGTTGTCGGATTAAAGGTTGATTGCGATCCGGCGGAAACCTACGGCAGTTATTATGTTTATTTTGACGATCTGAGGGCGGTTACCGATCTTTTTTCCGAAAATAACAGGGACCCCGACGATATGGCGGATGAATGGTAGGAAACCAGGCGGTCTCACAGGGTTTGCTCCTTGAGACCGCTTATTTTATAAAATGTCGATCTTTTCTTTATTCGAGAGTCTGGTTTAATACCCCGGAGTTTGTTCTAAACTTGACCTACCCACAATTCAGGCGGTGAATTTAGTATCCGAGTACCGTTATCCCCCTTTCAGGCTAAAGCTGTCCCGCTTTTCTTGAGTAGGCCCGTAGGGAGGGAAAAAGGCGCGAAGGTTTGCCTGAGCAGTGCGCCGGAGAAGATAGCGGAGGCGGGCTCTACAATCGTTTTCCCCGGCATTTTTCCCTCCCCTGCGGGAATTAGATAGAATTTTGCGGGTCGAGTTTAGAGTTTGCTCCGGGGCGGCTCATTAGCTTATAAGGCTGCCTGGGAAAGGCGGTTTTTTTGTGCCCGGGTTTTTGGGGAGAGGCGGGGCGGCTCCTGTTTGTATGTATAAACCCAGGCGTTGCCCCTTTTTCCCGCCCGTTCCACAAGGTTGATCCTGGTAAGCACATAGAGGGTTTTTTGGGCTATGTCCGTCTTGATCCGGGCCCGTTTCCCTAATTCCCGGGCGGTGAACTGTTCTTCCGCTTCAAAGGGAATAAAGCGGTGATAATCTTCCGGGCTCATGAGAGGAAGGGAAGCGTGGCAGGTTTCAAGGACCTTGTCGGCAATGCTCAGCCCTTTGCGGCGCCAAGATCCCCGGCCGTCCTGAATTCGCCGTTCAACTATGTCTACCAGGGCCAGTTCTATGATCAAGTTTGGTACAAGGGGCAATTCCGGGGCGTAGAGAAGGGCCTTAAAGAGGTCCCATTCGGTACCTTTGTGCGGGCTTTTCCGGCGGTATTGAAGGTTTCCTTCTGCGTCGAAGATTTCTATATCCTTCCTGATGATGATGGGATGGATGATCCGGATATGTCCGAGTTCCGCCAATTCCCGTATCTTTTGTTTTAGAGGACCGAAGCTGCCGGTTTGAACCTCAATAAATTCCCCCGAACCGCTGATCCCGTCGCAGACATAGCCGCCGGCGGCAATCTCGGTTTTTCCCTCCGGGCCGGCATAACGGAATTTAAGGGCCCGGTGGAGGCTGCTTTCCCGTTCGGTTCCGATGCGGTTTTTTCCCTGAAGCCGCTTTTGTGCCCCGGTTTTGGTGGTTTTAGATGTTTTGGACATAGGGTAATAACTCTTGCGCGCTTAAAAGTTCTAAATAATGGAAGGTTTCCGTTTGTCCCCGGTTTTCATTGACCCGGATCCGGGCTACCCGGAAGGCAATTATGCGGTTGGTAGCCAGGGGAAGATCCAGGGGACGGCCGTTTATGTTCACCAGTTCATTTATTGGCAGGGGGCCCGGGACTTCTTGAACATCCCCTTCGGGAAAAACAATAAAATAATCTTTTATCAGCATAGCCTTAGCATATCTAAAGGCGCCGCGGAAATACAAGCTTTCCCCATACCTATACGGGCGTATAGGTTAAAGGAAGATTTAATTCTTACTATTTATAATTTTTTTCTTTGTTATATATTGATTTGTTTCATGTTCTCCGAGAATATAAAGTTTAGTGGGAAAAAGTGGGATGGAGTGGAATGGCATTACTAACCGGTACCTATAAAAGCACCTTGGATGACAAAGGCCGGCTTAGTCTGCCATCCCGTCTGCGGACTTTGCTTTTCCAGAACCTGCTTTATATTACGAAGGGTATTCAGGATTGCCTGTGGGTTTTTCCGCCGGAACAATGGGAGAGTGTATCTGAAAAAATGCTGTCCTCCGCCTCGGTGTCCCTGGAAAAGCTCAGTTTGGTACAATACCGTTTTATTTCGCCCTCCCAGGAGATTGAAATTGACAAGGCCGGCCGTATCGCCGTGCCCGCAAGCCTCCGGGAATTTGCGGGTTTGAATAAGGACTGTATGATCCTGGGTTTGGGAAAGTCTATTGAGATATGGGATCTGGAGCAGTTTAATGCTTTCCAGGAATCTAATAAGGGACGGCATAAGGAGATCCTGGAAGAAATGGGGCCTATGACTATTTTTAGGTAAGGCGCGCGGTAAAGGAATGGTGGTGACGGAAATTGTTCATACCCCGGTTTTGCCGGAGGAGACAATACAATTCCTCGCTCCCCGGGGCAGGGGAGAACTCATGGTGGATGCTACCCTGGGGGAGGGAGGGCATAGTTACGCCTTTTTATCCCGGTTTCCTGATCTCCGGATCATCGGCATTGACGCGGATCCGAATATTCAGGAGCTGGCCCGGGAACGGCTGAGGGTGTTCGGGGAGCGGGTGCATTATTATTGCGGCTGGTCCCAGGATTTTTTTGCGGAATTCCCCGGGGGTGTTAAGCGCCCCGATACCATTTTGATGGATTTGGGGGTGAGCCTCTACCATTACGAACAGGGGGGGCGGGGATTCAGTTTCAGGAAGGATGAAAGGCTGGATATGCGGATTGATACCGGGCGGGGGATAAGCGCCGCGGAGCTTTTGGGCCGTCTGTCTGAAAAAGATTTGGCGGACCTTTTGTACCGGAACGGGGAAGAACGCTATTCCCGGCGTATTGCCAAGGCTATTAAAGAAGCCTGTTCCCGCTCTGCCCTGACCGGTTCCGCCCATTTGGCCGAAATTGTGGAACGGGCGGTTCCCCCCCATTACCGTTATGGCCCCATACATCCGGCAACCCGGACTTTTCAGGCCATCCGTATTGCTGTAAATGGAGAATTGGCCCGGCTGCCGGATCTTCTGGAAGCAGCCCTGAAGGTTCTTGAAGCGGGAGGGCGCATCGGAATTATCACTTTTCATTCCCTGGAGGATCGGATCGTAAAAAACTTTTTTAGGGAAAAAAACAAGGACTGTACCAGTCCGCGGGAAACGCCGATAGGTAGATGTGGGGGATATCGGGCGGTCAGACTTTTAACCCCTAAGGGAATTGTTCCCGGAGAAGATGAAATAAAGAGCAATCCTTCCTCCCGGAGTGCGCGGCTGCGGGTAGCGGAAAAGGTTTTGGACGAGGATGGGTTATGATTAGGCGGTATCTACTTATCTATTTTATGATAGTCACTATTCCGCTCGTTTTGGGATTAAATGTTTGGCAGTCCTTCCGCTATCGGGAGATAGAACGGGATCTGGGAAAACTTGAAAGGGAGCAGGAAGAATGGGTAGAAAGCAATAAGCGGCTTATCGCCGGAATTGCGGTCCTTTCTTCTTCGGAACGAATAGCGCGTATTGCGGTTGATTTGGGGCTGATAAAAATACAGCCCGAGGATGTATTGCAGATCCGTATTGAAGCGAGACGGCGCGTCGATGGATGAGATCCTTATGAATTTTGCCGGTTTATCCCAGGTCCTAGGGGCCCGGCTCCTTTCCTTTTGCCGGGATGATCCCCAGGAGAAGGGGGGATTCTCATCGGTAAGCATTGATTCCCGGTCAATCCGGCCCGGCGCCCTTTTTGTGGCCCTCAAGGGAACATTGCAAGACGGGCACCGGTATGTTGAAGCCGCCTTTAAGGCCGGGGCGGCGGCGGCCCTGGTAGCCCGTTCCCGTTTTGAAGATCCCGATTATGCTCTGGCGGAGACCGCCCGAAAAACCGGGGGAACCCTCCTGGTGGTTGAAGATACCCTTAAGGGGCTTCAGGACGCCGCCGGGGCTTATCTTGATCGCTTCCCGGGCCTTCTCAGGATAGGCATTACCGGTTCTTCGGGGAAGACAACCACCAAGGAAATTGCCGCCGCCATGATAGGCCGGGAAAGGGCGGTGGTTTTTAATCCGGGAAACTTTAACTCCGAGACAGGGCTCCCCCTTGCTGTTTTTCAGGTGCGTTCCGGCCATGCCGTAGGGATTTTTGAGATGGGGATGAACCGGCAGGGGGAGATAGGGGAATTGGCGGCGGTTTTGAGGCCGCAGATTGCGCTGATTACTAATATCGGTTCTGCCCATATCGGAATTCTCGGCAGTAAAGAAGCGATAGCCCGGGAAAAGAAAGAAATTTTTTCCCGGTTTTCAGGAACCGAAACCGCTCTTATCCCGGAAGATGAGGCATACCGGGATTTTCTTGCGGCGGGTCTCCGGGGGCAGGTCCGTTTTTACGGAAAATGCGGCTTAAAAGAATTGGGCATGATCCGGGACCGGGGCCTTGAGGGTATGGATATTTTTTGGGAGGGGGCGGCAGCCCGTTTTGGGCTGCCGGGGGTTTATAATCTGCGTAATGCCCTGGCCGCCGCCGCTATAGCCCGGGAAGTTCCGGTAAGCGCCGATGCCATCCGGGAGGGGCTGGCATCGGCGAAACCCTTTTTCGGCAGAAGCGAGGTTCTTAAAGGGGCGGTTACGGTGATTCGGGATTGTTATAACGCCAATCCCGAATCGGCTGAGGAGGCGGTAGCCCTCTGCGACAGCCTTTCCTGGCCGGGGCGGCGGGTTTATGTCATAGGCTCCATGCTGGAATTGGGGGATTGTTCCGGGGAAGCCCACCGGCGACTGGGCCGAGTCCTGGCCCTCTCCCGGGCGGACAGAATTTACCTCTATGGGGGGGAAACCCGGGCCGCCCTGGAGATATTGGAAAAGGTTCCCGCCGAAAGCCGGATTTCCTGTTTTTATACCGACGACATGGAGGAACTTTCCCGGTCGATTGAGGGATACGTCCGTCCCGGCGATTTGGTATTGTTAAAGGGGTCCCGGGCCTGTGCTTTGGAGGATCTTACGGAAATAGTAACGGCCCCAGGAGCAACGGGGCGGAAAGATTTTACGGAGAAAGCCGCCGGAAAACCGGGCGTTCCAGGGGGGAAACCCAAGGAACCGGAATCGGCGGAACGGGCAACGGTCAAAGGAGTATCGTAGGTGTTTCTGGAGTTTTTTTATCCATTGGTAAAATACTTTACCCCCTTTAATGTATTCCTCTATTTGACCTTCCGGAGCGCCTATGCGGCTTTAACAACCCTGTTTCTCTGTTTTATGTTTGGCCAAAAAGTCATTGATGCGTTGCGAAGACTTAAAATCGGGCAGGCGGTCCGGGAAGACGGGCCGGCGACTCATCTGAAAAAGGACGGAACCCCGACCATGGGGGGAACCCTTATTATCTGCTCCGTTTTGGTATCCATGCTGCTCTGGCAGGATCTGCATAGCCGGATGGTATGGCTTACCCTGGGGGCCTTTCTCGCGTTTGGTTTTATCGGCTTTATTGATGATTATCTTAAGGTTACGAAACATAATTCCGGGGGGCTGCCCGCCCGGGCAAAACTTGCGGGCCAATTTGCGGTAGCCACGGGGATAGTTCTTTTTCTCTATTTTTCAGGAGTCGAAGGGATTACTTCCCTCTACATTCCCTTTTTCAAAAACCCCGTGGTGGATATGGGCGTCCTTTGGATACCCTTCGGAATACTTCTTATCGTGGGAGAATCCAACGCGGTCAATTTTTCCGACGGCCTGGACGGGCTTCTCGCGGGGCTTCTTATCCTGGTGTTTATTACCCTGGCTATTTTGACGTACCTTTCGGGGCGGGCGGATTATTCTTCCTACCTGGGCATCCCCTATATCGCGGGGGCGGGGGAACTTACCGTTTTTTGTTTCGCCGCGGTGGGGGCCTGTATCGGCTTCCTCTGGTTTAACGCCCATCCGGCCGAGGTCTTTATGGGAGACGTGGGCAGCCTTTCTTTGGGAGGAGTGGTGGCGGTTATTTCCCTTCTTATTAAGAAAGAGATTCTGATCCTTATCATCGGCGGTGTTTTTGTCCTGGAAATTGCCTCGGTGATCCTTCAGGTTCTCTCTTTTAAGCTGCGGGGAAAAAGAATCTTCAAGATGGCGCCCTTACATCACCATTTCGAGCTTTCCGGCTGGGCCGAGACCCAGACGGTTATCCGCTTTTGGATCCTGGGCGGGCTTTTTGCTATTATAGCCTTGTCCACCCTAAAAATTCAATAATAGGAAAATGGGGATGTACCGGATTAATGTTGAAAAAGCAGGTCCCAGGCTTCGGGGGGATCATGTTTTAATCGCCAGCATTTTTTTGCTTACCGGGCTGGGTTTGGTAACCCTCTATTCAGCTTCCTATGCCTTCGGAGAGCGCTTTTTTGAGGACGGTCGTTATTTTATATCCCGGCAGCTTATCCTGGGCGCTATCGGGCTGGCGTTTTTTTTCCCTGTATCGCGTTTTAAGCCGGAATCTCTGCGGAAGCTGATGATACCCCTAGTATTGGGAACCATAATTCTGTGCCTGCTCACCTTTGTGCCCGGGATTGGGATCGCGAAAAACGGCGCCGCCCGGTGGATTCGGTTTGGTTCCTATACATACCAGCCCTCCGAGTTGGTTAAGCTGGTTTTGCCCCTTTATTTGGCCCATATCTTTGACAAAAAACAGGAAGAACTCCATTCCTTTGCTTCGGGGATTCTGCCCCAGGTGCTTATTACTACCCTCTTTTTCGTGCTCATATATTATCAGAACAATTTTTCCACCGCGGTTTTTATTGTGGTAAACGCCCTTTTTATCTTTTTCCTTGCCGGGGTGCGGATCCGGTATTTTATCGCCATGCTGGTGATACTCCTCCCCGTGGCGAGCCTCCTGATCCTGACCAAGGCCCACCGGCTCCGGCGTTTTGCAAGCTTTCTGCTGCCCGACTGGGATCCCCAGGGCGCCGGCTATCAGGTTAGGTCGTCCCTTTTGACCATCGCCTCGGGGCAATTTTGGGGTAAAGGAATCGGCCAGGGGACGAGAAAAATCGCGAGCGTTCCGGAGATACACTCGGATTTTATCTTTTCCTCTTTTGCCGAAGAATCCGGTTTTTTGGGAGTAATTCTTTTTTTTGTTCTTTTTGGGATCTTTGCCGTTCAGGGCTACCGGGGGGCGCTCCGGCAGGAAAGCGTTTTTAGGCGCCTTGCGGTTTTTGGCTTGGTGACTATGATTGTTTCCCAGGCCCTTTTGAATGTCGCGGTGGTTGTGGGGGCCCTTCCCGCCACGGGAATTCCGCTGCCCTTTTTTTCCGCCGGGGGTTCTTCCCTGGCAACTACCCTGGTAATGGCGGCTCTTGTTGTTAATATTTCTCGTTTGCCCACGGGAAGCAGGATTCCGGTGGAGGCGTCCTTTGTAAATGCCGGAGGGGCCGACTATGTCAGGTAATTATATTTTTCCGGAAGATACCCTGCCCACCGAACCGGCCGTGCCCTCGGGCTTAGAAAAGGTACTCAAACGGTTTATTATCGCCGCCGGAATTATTCTGACCGCGGAATTGATCTGGCTCCTCGCGGTAAGCCCCTGCATGCCCCTTTCAAAGGTGGACGTAATAGGGATTCCCGAATTGGATAAGGCCTTTGTTCTGGCCGCGGCGGGAATCGAAAACAAGTCCTCATACCTGTCGGTAAATGCCCGTTTGGCGGAACAGGCCCTGAAAACCCTCTGCCAGGTTGGATCCGCCGAGGTGATTAAGCGTTTTCCCGATTCGGTACGGATAATCCTGGAAGGCCGGAAGGCGGTCGCCCTGGCCCTCGTCCCTATTGACGGCAGGCTTCATCCGGTGTTTTTTGATCGGGAAGGGGTTGTCTTTAAGATAGGGACCGGCTGGCCTGAACCGGAAACGGTCGCCGCTCCGCTGCCTATTATTTCCGGTCTGGCTTTTGATCAGCCCCTCTTGGGTACCAGGCTGGATCCTATGTTTCATAAGCTCTTTTCCGCCGTTGAGGCCATCGCTTTTTCCGCTCCGGAACTCCTGGCGGCGATTTCAGAAATTAAAATTAACCGGAAAGCCTATGACGGCTATGATTTAACCCTCTATCCTGCCCATTTCCCGGTACGGGTCCGGCTTGAGGCGGAATTGCAGGAAGATAAGCTTCGTTATGTGCTGTTGATGCTTGATGTCATAGCCGTCCAGGAGAATCCCGTTGAAGAAATAGATTTTAGGAGTAGTACGGCATCCTATACCGTAAAGGAGGTAACCCCTGGCTATTGACGATTTAGTGGTCGGCCTTGATATAGGTACGACCAAGGTTTGCGCCGTAATCGGCGAACGGAATGAAAGCGGTATATTTGAAATCACCGGCGTGGGCACCTCTCCTTCCACGGGATTACGGAAAGGGGTGGTGGTTAATATTGAAGCCACCCTGCGGGCTGTATCCGTCGCGATTGAAGCCGCGGAGATGATGAGCGGCCGGGAGGTGCGCAGTTGCTGGACCGGAATCGGCGGAAGCCATATCGACGGAATTAATTCCCGGGGTGTGGTGGCGGTTACCGGAAAAAACAGGGAAATAGGGCAGGAGGATATCAGCCGGGTGCTGGAGGCGGCCCGGGCGGTTGTGATCCCCATGGATCGTCAGGAACTGGAGGTGATCCCCCAGTCGTATATCGTCGATGATCAAACGGGCATTGTGGATCCCATGAATATGATTGGGGTCCGCCTTGAAGCGGAGGTACACATTATAACCTGTTCGGTTACAAGCGCGCAGAACCTCATTAAATGCGTAAACCGGGCGGGATTCAGGGTAAACGATCTCATCCTCCAGTCCCTGGCCGCAGGCCGATCCATTCTTACCGCGGAGGAAAAAGAATTGGGGGTTGTCCTGATAGATCTCGGGGGCGGCACGACCGATGTCCTGGTATATTTTAACGGAACCCCCTATTCGACTACCACCATTCCTGTCGGGGGAGGGCAGGTTACCAGTGATATTTCTATTTTGAAAAGCATTCCCTTTGAAACCGCGGAGGGAATAAAAATCGACGCGGGGTGCTGCTGGGAAGATCTGCTTAGGGTGGATGACGAGGTTATTGTGCCCGGGGTAGGGGGGAGGCCGCCTCTTCCCATACCAAGGTCCCAGTTGCTGGCGATTATCCGGCCCCGGATGGAGGAAATCTTTAAGATGGTAAAGGAAAAAGTGGACAAGCTTTCCCTTTCCCGGCCTCTGGGGGGCGGAATTGTACTTACCGGGGGGGGATCCCAGCTTTTGGGAACCGCCGAATTGGCCGCCCATATCTTTAGATTACCTGTCCGGGTAGGGGCCCCCTTACCCGTGGGCGGGCTTGTTGAGGAATACCGGAGCCCCATATACGCTACCGCGGTTGGTTTGGTTTTAGAGGGGGCCGAACGGGAAGGAAAGAAGGGGGCCGAACGGGGAGGGGAAAGTCCTGTCAGGGAAAAAGGGCAGACTCCGCTTCTTGTTAAAATGGTAGATTGGTTAAAAAAGGAATTTTTTTAGAAAAAATAAAGTGATTTGGGAGGGGAATATATGAATATTCGGGTGTTTGAAGAAAACAAGGAGCATTATCCGAATCCGGCCCGCATTAAGGTTATCGGTACCGGCGGGGGCGGCTCCAACGCGGTAAATCGCATGATTGCCTGCGGTTTGGAGGGGGTTGAATTCATTGCGGTTAATACGGATGTGCAGGATCTGAATAAGAGCAACGCCGGGATCAAACTGCAGATTGGATCCAAGTTAACCTTTGGCCGGGGCGCCGGGGGCAAGCCGGAGATCGGGGAGAAGGCTGCCCTTGAGGACCGGGATATGCTTGCGGAGGCCCTCAAGGATGCCGATATGGTTTTTGTTACCGCCGGCATGGGAGGCGGTACCGGTACCGGTTCGGCGCCGGTTATTGCCAAAATTGCCCAGGAAAACGGCGCCTTGACCGTGGGGGTAATCACTAAACCCTTTGAATTTGAGGGCGGTCATAGGATGGGCCTGGCTGAAAAGGGCATTGACAGGATGCGGGAAGCGGTGGACACCCTGATCATCATCCCGAACCAGCATCTGCTTAATCTGGTGGAACGGCGGACCCCGATTACCGAGGCCTTTCTTAAGGCCGATGACGTGCTCCGCCAGGGGGTGCAGGGCATTTCCGACCTAATCACCAAAACCGGGCTTATCAATATTGATTTTGCCGACGTGGAAGCTATTATCCAGGGGCAGGGGGAAGCCATCATGGGGATTGGCATCGGTTCCGGGGACAACCGGGCCACCGACGCCGCCTCCAACGCGGTGGATAATCCCCTCCTGGAAGATACCGCCATTGACGGGGCAAGCCGGTTCCTGGTAAATGTAACCGGCGGGGAAGATTTTTCCCTTGCGGAATTTAAGGATGTGGTCGATATCATTACCGCAAATGCGGATCCTAATGCCATTATTATTGCAGGGGCGAATTTGGATCCGGATCTGGGGGATGCCCTGCGGGTTACGGTGATTGCCACGGGGTTTCACAAGGAGGAGACAGAGACCCTCCAGATGGGAGCCCTGGAGGAGGAGCAGTCGGAACCTGATTTTATCGGCATCCAGGAATGGGATGAAATGCGGAAAAAAATCAAGGCGGGCGGCGGCTACCAGGCCAAGGCAGGGTACCTTCCCTCCCGGACCGCCAGTGTGTACCGGGAGGAGGATTTGGAGGTTCCCACGGTAATTCGGGACAAGAAATTTGCCCTGGATAGCAGATTGGTTAATAAACCCTGTACCGAGGGACGAGAGGCTTGATGCTTATGACGGAACCGCCCCTCCTAAAACAGTATTATTCCCGGCTCCTGGTCCTGGAACGCCGCGCGCCCCTAACCGCCGAGACTTACCGGATTGAGATCCGCCGTTTTTTGGATTGGATAAAGGAGGAAGGATTAAACCTTCGGGATATCGATCCCGGCGGGCTTACCCGGTATCTGGAGGCCCGCCGCAGCGTGGACGGCATTGAGTCCCGATCCGCCGCCAAGGCGATTTCGGCCTTGCGGTCCTTTTTCCGTTTTATTGTTGAGGAGGGGATCCGGGGGGATAACCCCGCCCTTATCCCGGAACTGCCCCGGCGGAGTTTGCGTTTGCCCGCGGTTCTGCCCCGGGAATCGGTAGAAAAGATTTTTGCCGCGGCGGATACGGGAACCCCCCTGGGGCTGCGGAACCGGGCCCTTTTTGAACTAGTTTATTCCGCGGGCCTGCGGGTTTCCGAAGCCGTCTCCCTTAACATTGAGGATGTCTTTTTTACCCAGGGCCTTGCCCGGGTCCGGGGAAAGGGAAATAAGGAACGGCTTGTGGTATTCGGCAAGGAAGCGGCGGATTGGCTTAAGCGCTACCTTGCGGAATCCCGTCCCCGGCTTCTCGGTTCCCGGATGAATTCGGCCCTTTTTGTCGGGAGGAGGGGGAAGAGGCTTTCCCGGAAGGGAATTTGGAAAAACTATGCCCAATCGGCGGGTTTTGCCGGGGTCAGTTCAAAGCTCCACACCCTTCGGCATAGTTTTGCCACGGAATTATTGACCGGCGGGGCGGATCTTCGGTCGGTTCAGGAGCTTCTGGGGCACGCGGATCTATCCACTACCCAAATCTATACCCATGTCGATGTGTCCCTCCTCAGGGAGAACCACCGGAAGTATTTGCCGAAACTGCGGGGGTATGATTCCGGGCATTGATCCGGGGAGTATATGTAAGGTATGAAAATAAAAAAAGACCTGATTACCGGTATAACGGTTTTGGTGATTATCGCCTTTGCTATGGGGGGGATCATCCTGTATCAATTGAATAAGAGCCGGAATACCCTGGCCGCGCGGATTGCCGAAATAAGCGCCGCCGGTACCCCTCAAAGCATTGAAGAGCTGCGGAGCGCTATTGCGGTGTATGAAGATCAAATAGAGCAGCATATAAAGGATGTCGCCCAAACGGGGGTATATTGGAAGATCCTGGCCACCCGTTTGCAGGACCGGGGGCTCCATAACGAAGCCTTAGAAGCCCTGGAACGGGCCGTCTACTATGCCCCCGAAGACCCGGCCCCCTATTATCTTACCGGGGTTTCCGCCGGCATTGTGGCAAAATCTTCCCTTGATTTTGCCGGCGCCGGAGGGAACAGCGCCCGCTCCCGCTATTTTGATCTCGCCGAATCGGCCTATCTGCGGGCAATTGCCTTAGATGAACGGTATGCCCGGCCCCGGTATGGCCTGAGCGTGCTCTATCTTTTTGAACTGAACCGGCCTGAGGATGCCATACCCCATCTATCGCGGTATCTGGAAACCCAAACCCGGGATGTGGACGCCATGTTTCTTTTGGCCCGGGCCTATTATATGACTGAACGTTACGAGGAAAGTTTGGCCCTCTATGACCGCATCATTCCCCTTACCCGGGATACGGTTAAGCGGGCCGAGGCGGAAAGGAATAAGGAAACCGTTTTAGGGTTGCTTTATGGATAAAC
>JAITRD010000292.1 GCA_031288575.1 Treponema sp.
GAACAGTTTCCATGACATCGGCGGTAAAATAATTTCCAGTTAATTCTTTAATAATTTCTATTATTTTATCAACCAATTTCTTTTTATTTCCGGGTCTTTTGTAAAATTTAATTCGCATAATATTTCCAATAATCCTTTAAATCCATTTTAGAGTTTTTATATTATGTTTTCAATGATTTTTAGCCCCAATTGCACCTAACAGGGTATTAAACCCGACCCTCGAATATTGGCGATAAAAGTAAATGCAGGAGTCCTGCCTTGGCGGTTTCCCAAAGGCGCCGTTAATATTTTTCTACCAAGTATAAATACTCTTTTATGTGGATATCCCGGTTTCTTAAATTTCTACTGCCCCGGAAGGTATTATAGGTTGTCTCCAAAACTTCCGGCTTTCCTATCTTTTTTAACAGGCCTATCATTGTTTCCTGCGATATAAAACCTTCGGAATTAAAAGAAATCAGCAAATATTTAGCCCGTACCCTTTCTGTCAAATCTTTAAATGCCTTAAAGGCCTCGGCTCTTTTGTTATAAGAGGACCTGTTCCAATTGCCGGGGATGCCGGAAACATTACTTATGTCCTGGGGTTCGGTATAATCAATGATGAGGTTTAGCATAAAATAATTCGATCCGTAGGGATGCTGATTATAGGGGGGATCTATATACGCCAGGTCTACATCCTCAACGCGGTCAATAATGATATTAGAATCCCCCCGGCATACTTCATATTCACATTCAAAATTGCTAAACACCGGAAAAGGAAGGGCAATATTTCCCAGTATTCTTTCCAGGGCATCTTCCCGGCTGCCCCCGAATTTTCCTATCCCGGTTTGCCTGTCTTTATAAAATCCCTTAAACAGCCCCGGGGTATTTGAATGTACGGACGCTTCCGCCAGTAAGGGGGCTAAAAAAAATTTTTTATATTCCCCCGGGAGCCCTCCAATGTTTTTTCTTGCCGTGTCAATATAACAGGCGTTCCTGGGGGTATAAAAAACTCTGTCGTCTTTTTTGATGGCCTCCTTATCCCCGGGGGCATATAATTTTGCGATCAGCCCGGGTTCCAGATTATCTTCTTTTAATTGGTCCAGGAGTTTTGCATAATAAAAAGACAGCAGGTCCCGGTCAATTTCCGAAGAATTTGCTAAATAACAGCTATTTATCACCTCCGAGTATTTTTCCAGATCGTTCACAATGATTTTCCGCGCATAAGCCTTAAAATAACGCGCGACGATGCCCGAGCCTGAAAAAACATCAAATACTTTTATTTTGTTTTGATTAAGGCGGCGCAAAATTTTATTCAGGCCGGAACCGATAAAGGGCAAAAGGTTTCTTTTGTTTCCCAAATAGGTGATTATCTGGGCGCTTAAATATTCCCCCTTTTCTTCAGCCTGTTCCCCGGGGGGATTATCATATTCGTTTACTGCGCCCATATCGGATATCCCATTTATAAGCATCCCTTGGAATGTTATCAAAATACTTATATGATGTCCATGATAATTACCAAGGAGGATCCTACCATGCGTTATTACAGCACCCGTGCCAAAACAGATCCGGTCAGTTTTGCCGCCGCCGCTTTGACCGGCCTTGCCCCGGACGGCGGTTTGTATGTGCCCGAAGAAATTCCCCCCTACCGTCCGGCGGTGCTATCTTCCCTGGGAACCATGGAATTTTATGATATTGCCTTTGAGACCATCCGGGCCTATGTGTTTCCCGAAATTCCCGATGCCGTATTGGCGGACCTGGTCCGCGGCGCCTATCCCTTTAGCGCCCCCCTGGTCGGGGTGGGAAAGCGGCTGGTGCTGGAACTTTTTCACGGCCCCACCGCGGCTTTTAAAGACTTCGGGGCCCGGTTTATGGCCCGGGCCTTTTCGTATCTCCGCCGCGGCGAAGAGCGGCCTCTGCGGATTCTGGTTGCCACCTCCGGGGATACCGGCGGGGCGGTGGCGGACGGCTTTTACGGGGTGCCGGGAATTTCCGTAACGGTCCTCTATCCCAAGGGCAGGGTCTCTCCCTTGCAGGAACGGCAGATCGCCGGCCTGGGGGGAAACATCTCCGCCCTGGCGGTGGAGGGGAGCTTTGACGACTGCCAGCGCCTGGTAAAGGCTGCCTTCGGCGATCAAGCCTTGCGGGAACGGCTGGTCCTTTCGTCGGCTAATTCCATCAATGTATCCCGGCTTATCCCCCAAGCGGTGTATTATGCCGCGGCCGCGGGAAAGGTTCTGGCGGGGCGTATCGACGATGACGGAGAAGCCACTCCCCGCTTGCCCGGAAGGGAAGGCCGGGGAGGAGGCTCCCCCGCGGAAAGGCCGCTTATCCGGGGAGGCGAACCCCTTATCTGCTGCGTGCCTTCGGGAAATTTCGGGAATTTGACCGCGGGGCTTTATGCCATGAAGATGGGGGCCCCCATCCGGGGCTTTATCGCCGCCACCAATATCAACAGGACCGTTCCCGATTACCTGGCTACGGGCAATTACGAGGCCCGCCTTTCCCGGGCGACCATTTCCAACGCCATGGACGTGGGAGCCCCCAGCAACTTTGAGCGGATGGCCTCCCATTTCAGCTACGAGGAAATGCGGCGTTTAATCCGGGGAGCATCCGTAAGCGACGATGCCACCCGGCAGGCTATCCGGCGGGTACACCAAAGTTACGGCTATTTTCTTGACCCCCACAGCGCGGTCGGGTGGGAAGCGGCGGAGAGCCTTTTCCCCGAAGCAGGGGACGAACCGGGGGTTACTGCCGTATTAGCCACCGCCCACCCGGCCAAATTCGCCGAAACCGTGGAACCCCTCACCGGCCCGGCGCCGCTTCCCCGGGCGCTACAACGGGTAATGGACCGGCCCGTATTGGCCCAGACTATTCCCGCGGATATTTCCGCCCTGAGAGAAGCCCTAACGGCCTAGCAGCCCCGCCGCATCCGCCCCGGGGGGCTGCTTTTGGTTTTCCCGCTTAAAGCCCAGGGAGAAACGCTCTATAAGGCTGTCAATATGTTTTTTGAGGGCAATGCCGAACCTGCCCAGAACCGCCGGTTCAAACTGATCGAAGGTAACATTCCCGTTTTCGTACTCGCAGAGCATATTTGCCAGATAAATGGTTTCCACCAAATCCCGGTTTTCCTCCGGGGCCGAGAGGGGGTCGTGGTGGAAGCGGATAACCGTAACCAGGGCCTCCGGAAAATTCCATTTTTTGGCGATCAGGGCGCCGATTTCCGCGTGGTTCATCCCGGCGGCGAAGTCCTCGAAGGTAGAGGCCGGGAGGTCCTTTTCGGCGCAAAATCCCTTGATCCTCTTTAATAAATCGGGATGAACATGGGAAAAAACGATTTTTCCCATGTCGTGAAGTATGCCCGCCACATAAACATCATCCAGCAGGTTCCGGTCTTTACGGAAATTTTTGACAATATTATAGGCGTAAAAGGCGGTTTTATAGGAATGATCCCAGAGGGCTTTTTTGTCCAATGTCTCATCCCCCAGGATTTTCTGGGTTCCGTAGGAATAGAGCAGGTTCTTAATTCCCCTCATGCCCACCATGCGGACCGCTTCGGCGATATTGTCCACCTTTTTAACCAGCATATACTGGGCGGAATTGACGATTTTAAGGAGATCCGCCGTCAAAGCCGGGTCCATGGAGATCTGCCGGGCAATATCCGCCATTTCCACGTCGGGGTCTTCAATCATCTTCTGCACCAGGAGGATGTTTTCCGGGAATTGGGGCAAAGAATTGACATTATCGACGATGGTATTGGAAAGGAGATTCAAATTTTCCAGCTTGGTTTGATCCAGGGGAAGGACGATCCGGGCAACGGTCTCCGTTTCGTTACTGAGGATATCAAAACAATCCTCGTCCAGGCCCATCTTTTTTAGCATCAGGACCAAAATAACCAGCCCCAGGCCGGCCCCTTCGGAATTGTCCAAAACCTGGGAGAGGGCGTCTTCCAGATTGTCGTACTGCCGGGACCGGGCCAGCTTGTCATGGATGCGGATAAGCTCCGTTTTGGTTACCGTTACATTGTTTCGCACCTCAATGAGGATATTGTTCTTTTTTACCTGAAAGGTCAGCTTGATATAAAGGCCCTTTTCCTTTTGAAGCTGAAGATAATGGGCGATATTATTGAGGGTGTCTTCCTTAAAAGATGCCATCCCCTTTTGATAATCCTCCGGGTTGGATAAATCCAAAGCCTTTTCAAAAAAGTATACCCGCTTGGTATTTGCCTTTTTTGCGTTTACCGCTAATTCCTGGATGCAATAAACAATATAGTCCTTTAATTTTTCCTGATCCAACTGCTTTAAAAAAACCGTTATTACCTGCTCAATATACATTTCAACTTCATGGGGAAGTGTATAGGTGGTAATTGTCAGAGGGATGCCCGATTGAACGGCTTTCTTTATTTTAGACTCGTCAACGCTCAACCCCTGCGTACCAATCATAACTTTTTCCTTTGGCAAAACACAAATTTAATCTTAGTTTTATATTATAAAAAACGGGCCGTTCCCGCAATAACCCCCGGATTTTTGCATTTGCTTTTTATAACCCGCTCTTGAGGGGGGAAATACTGGAATTTATCCTTCTCTAGGTTTATACTTTTCCCATGACTACCGGGGATTTAGACGCTTTTTTTAGGAATTTGCTGGATATTGAAGGCTTTAGCGCCATGGATCCTTCTTTAAACGGTTTACAGGCGGATAATGACGGGGGGGAAGTTAAAAAAGTTGCCTTTGCGGTGGATGCCTGCCTGGAAACCTTTGAGCGCGCCGCCTCTTGCGGGGCGGGGATGCTTTTTGTCCACCACGGCCTCTTTTGGGGGGCTCCCCTGCGGATAAAGGGCGGCCATAGAAGCCGCCTTCAGTTCCTTTTAGGCCATAATCTTGCCCTGTACGCGGTGCATTTGCCCCTGGATCAGCACCCCCAATGGGGGAACAACGCCGCCCTGGCGGAGCTTCTGGGGCTGGAAAATCCGGAGCCCTTCGGGTTGTATCACGGGCGGAAAATAGGGTATAAAGGCACATTCAGCCCGCCGGTATCTATTGAAGAAGCGGCTAAACGGATCGGTTTTATGGGCCGCCTTCCCCTGGGGGTGTATCCCTTCGGGAAAGGGGAAAACCATACCGGCGCGGTGGTTTCCGGCGGCGCCGCGGAAGAGAGCCTCCAGGCTATTGAAGAGGGGATCGATTTGTATGTTACCGGGGAAACTTCCCACTCGGTATATCATCATGCCCTGGAAGGGCGCCTTAATATGATAGCCGGGGGGCATTATTCCACCGAAGTATGGGGAGTTCGCAGGATCATGGAACAATGCGCCTGCCAGTTGAATTTGGACACAGAGTTTATTGATGTACCCACAGGTTTATAGGGAGCGGGCATGGGTTTTATAGACAAACGGAAGGGGCTGCCCTTTCTGCTGACGGCTTTTATCATCCTGGCGGATCAGGGGGTAAAAACCCTGATCGTAAAAATTTGGTCCCAAAACGGGAGCATGATTAAAGATGTTTTTGGCAACGGCCTTTTGTATATCGTCCATGTACGGAATAAAGCCATTGCCTTTAGCCTGGGAGAAAATCTGCCGGAATTTATCCGGCCCGCCCTTTTTATCATCCTGCCGGTGATAGTCCTGGTTTTTTTGGTCAGATACTATTGGAAATCCCCTGATTTTTCCGGCCTCCAACGCTGGGCCGTGGCGGGAATTATCGGCGGCGGCTTGGGAAACATCATTGACCGGATATTCCGCCCCGACGGGGTGGTGGATTTTATCAGCGTGAAATTTTACGGCTTCCTGGGGCTTGAACGGTGGCC
>JAITRD010000251.1 GCA_031288575.1 Treponema sp.
TGATCCTCCCCCGGTTTTTCGGCATCTCCGGCGTTTTTGCCGCCATGCCCGCCGCGGATGTGGGATCCACCATACTTTCGGCGATCATCATATTGCGGGAAATAAAGCGCATTAACCGCCTGATGGAGCAATAGCAAGGCCCCCGCGTTTCACAATAAGAAGGGGGAGCCCCCTTGCAACAGATAGCCCGCTCCCCCCTCATCCAGAAATTTCTTCCCCCCCAAGGGACCCGCCTTTACCGCCTAAACCTTCCCCGAACGGAACAATAAGGCCCGAGCGGTCATTTTTGTTACGCTTCAACAGTTGGTTATAAAAGTAAATGCAGGAGCCCTGCGGACCCCTCTCCCTTCACACTTTAGACTTTTCCTTCTATAATTAATTGAATATGTCGATCGAACTCGCAAACCCCCTGATAGTCCAAAGCGACCGGACCTTATTGCTGGATATACACGCCCCGTTGGCGGAGGAGGCCCGGACCGCTATCATGTCCTTTGCGGAGCTGGAAAAATCGCCGGAGCATATTCATACCTACCGGATCACCCCGCTGTCCCTCTGGAATGCCGCAAGCGCGGGTTTTTCCTCAGCGGATATCATCGCTGCCCTTAATGCCTATACCCGCTACCCCATACCGTCGGGAATTTGCGAAGGCTTTGCCGATACCATGTCCCGGTACGGGAAAATCAGGCTGATAGCCGGGGGGACAGGGGAGTATCCGGGGGAGGAGCTTTTATTAGTTGCCGATGAGGAGGCGGTTCTGGCGGAGATCGGGGCGGCAAAAATTTTAGAGAAGTACCTCACCGGGACCCCGGAAGGGTTTCGTCTGCGTTTGACCGACCGGGGCAGCGTCAAGCGGGAACTTATCAGGCTTGGCTGGCCGGTGAAGGATGAGGCTCCCCTGGTACGGGGGGAAGCCCTTGAAATTCGCCTGCGGGATTTAAGCCTGGCGGGGCGGCCCTTTGCCCCTCGGGATTATCAGGTGGAGGCCGCCCATTCGGTTTACGGCGGAGGCCGTCCGGGCACAGGTTACGGGGTGGTGGTACTCCCCTGCGGGTCGGGAAAAACGGTGGTGGGGATGACCTATATGACCCTCCTCAAGACCAATACCCTGATCCTCACCACTAATGTGGCGGCGGTGCATCAATGGATGGATGAATTATTGGACAAAACAGCCCTGGAACCGGAGCAAATCGCCGAATACACCGGGGATTCCAAATCGGTTGCCCCGGTTACGGTGGCTACCTATCAGATCATCACCTGGCGGCCCCATAAGGACGCGGACTTTCCCCACTTTAAGCTTTTCCGGGAGCGGCCCTGGGGGCTCATCATCTACGACGAGGTTCATCTGCTTCCGGCGCCGGTTTTCAGGATAAGCGCCGAGCTTCAGGCAGTCCGGCGGCTGGGCCTTACCGCTACCCTGGTCCGGGAAGACGGGGCGGAGGACGCGGTTTTCAGCCTGGTGGGGCCCAAACGTTACGATATACCCTGGAAGGACCTGGAGAGCAAGGGCTGGATCGCCGAAGCGCTCTGCACCGAGATACGGCTGGATCTGCCGGAAAAGCTCAAAATTCCCTACGCGGTGGCAAGTTCCCGGGAAAAATACCGGATCGCCAGCGAAAATCCCCTTAAGGAGGAGGTGGTGCGCCAGCTTATCGAGAACCACCGGGAAGATCAGATCCTGGTTATCGGCCAATATCTTACCCAGCTCAATTCCCTGGCGAAACTGCTCAAGGTTCCCCTCATCACCGGCAAAACCGCCAATCTGGAACGGGAAAGGATCTACGGCGCCTTTAAAAAGGGGGAAGTCCGGGTCATCGTGGTATCCAAGGTGGCCAATTTCGCCATTGACCTGCCGGACGCCTCCATGGCCATCCAGGTTTCCGGTTCCTTCGGTTCCCGGCAGGAAGAGGCCCAGCGCCTGGGCCGCATCCTCCGCCCCAAGGGGAGAAATTCCTACTTCTATACCCTGATTTCCCGTTATACCGTGGAGGAGGATTTCGCCGCCAACCGGCAGAAATTCCTCGCCGAACAGGGGTATAAATACGCCATCCAGCATTGGGCCGGGGATGACCTGGCTTTGGAGCCGGCTTAATATGCGGGGCTCCCCCTTCCGCTCCCCGGAGGAATGGAAATCTTCCCTGATGACCCTGCCGGATCATAACTTTTTTGATCTTATGCGGAGCATCTTTGGGAATATTAAAACCCCCTTTAACAAACAGCGGATTATGGAAGATTTGGCCGTCCTTTTTACCCGGGAAGAAATTCGGAAAACCGTTACCGCCTACATCGACGAACGGGACCACCGGATTATCGCCGCCGTAGCCCTGCTGGACGAACCGGTTCCCGCGGAACTGGAGTATTTTTTTGCCGGGGAATTCGGCGCCGCGGATATCCGGGTCATGCTCCTGAATCTGGAAGAACGGTTTCTCCTCTACCGGTTCCGGGAGGAGGGGGTGTACCGCCTGGCCCTTAACCCCATCCTGGAAAGGGTCCTGGCCCCCTTTATCGCGGACAAAAGGGTGCTTTTCCCTTCGGTCCCGGAGAAGGCGGACCGGGAGGGCGGGAAGGCCCTCGGGAAAAATCCCGGCCTGAACGACCGCGTTCTGGCCGCGCTTTTCGCCTTTATCCCGGAGGAACGGGAATTTTTTAAGGCCGAAGGGGGGATCCGCAAAAAGGTCTCTGACGCGGGGCAGCTTCTTTTCCCGGGCCTTCCCCTGGAACTCCTGGTCGGGGCTTTTCAAAAGCTGGGGCTCCTCCGCCAAAATTTGGAGAGCCTTTCCCTGGACGCGGGAAAACTCCGGGCCTTTGGAAAGCTTAAACGCCGGGAGCGGCTGGAATATTGCGCGGCCGGGATTTATGCCCATCAAAACGGGCTGGATGCTTCCGCCGGCGACAGGGGAATCCCCGGCTATTTCCAGCGGAACCACCTGCGAAACCTTGCCTTTTTTATCCATCACCTTCTTGATGTCCTGGAGCCTCAGCGGGGTTATCCCGAATTAACCCTGCGGCGTTTTGCCTTTCTTGCGGAGCGGGAGGAGGGGGTTTTATCTCAGGAAACCGGGGAAAACGCCGGTTCCCGTTATCACATCCCCAAGCTTCTGGAAGCCATGGAACTGGCCGGCCTTCTTAAAAGCCCTTCCCCAGGTTTATGGCAAACCGGCGACGGCCTCTCCGCCCCCGCTCCCGGCCATGCCGCCGGGACGGGCCTGGAGCGGCCGGTTCTCGCCATGGATGCCTCCCTTTCCTTTTTTCTCTACCCCGAAATCGCCTTTGCCGACGCCCTGGCCCTGGCCGTTTTTTGCTCCGTCCGGGAAACCGGCGCCGCGGTACGGTTCGAGCTTACCCGGCAGTCGGTAATCCGGGGCTTTAACCAGGGTTTAAGCGCGGAGGCCATGGTTGAACTTTTAAACCGCCTTTCCGGAAACCGCCTGGACCAGAACATCCCCTGGACCCTGAAGGACTGGGAGGCCCGGTACGCCTCGGTCTCCCTGTACCAGGGGGTAGTGCTTACCCTCGCGGAAGACCGGCGATATCTGGCGGAGGCGGAACCCCTCGCGTCTTTGGTGCGCCGGATCCTGGCTCCGGGGGTTTATCTCCTGTCGGTCCCGGACAGGCTTCCGGCGGCGGAGGCCCTGGAAAGGGCGGGGGTTGACATGATTGCCCAGCTTGACGGGACAGACGGCCCGGAGGAGGGCCGGCATTCCGGTTCGGCCGGGCCCTTCCCCGATCCGGAGACGGCTTTCCCCTTCAAGGGTCCCGGCATTATCTGTTCCGAAAAAACCGCCGGCTTGCCGGCCCCGGGGGAGGACGCCGAGGATTATAAAAAACGCTTCCGGGAACTCTTAAAAAAGAAGGATCTTCCCAAGGCGGAACGGGAGGAACTTACCGCCCGGATTGAACGGCGGCTGGTATTAAACGAATCCCAGCTTGCGGGGGCCTCGATCCGCTACGAAAAACTGGAGGCCCGGGGGCTCGATTACGTGGGCAAGGCCGCCATTGCCAAACAGGCCATCGCCTCAAAATCCCTTTTAGAAGTCCTGTGGCCCCATCCCGAAGGGGGAACCAATAAAGCCCTGGGGGTTCCCGAGGCCCTGGAAAAACAGGGCGGGGAAAGCGTCCTCATCCTTAAACCCCTTGCCGGGGAGGCCCTTGTTCCGGAGGAATCGGGCCGTACCAACGCTATCCGTCTGCCCCTGGGGAAAATCAGCCTTCTCAGGCGGATAAAACAATCTATTTTTGGAGAATAGCTTTAGGAGTAAAAATATGCCTTTATTACCATTTTCAAGCCAGCAGGCCGAGTTAAGCCAATTAAAACTCGCGGTCTTAATCGACGCGGACAATACCCAGCCCACTATCATCGAAGGTCTTTTGGGGGAGGTTGCCAAATACGGAGTTGCCAGCGTAAAGCGGATCTACGGCGACTGGACCAGCACAAACCTTCGTTCCTGGAAGGACCGGCTTTTGGAATACGCCATTCAGCCAATCCAGCAGTTTTCCTACACCAGCGGTAAAAACGCTACCGATTCGGCGATGATTATTGACGCCATGGATCTTCTTTACAGCGAAAAACTGGACGGCTTTTGCATCGTTTCCAGCGATTCCGATTTTACCCGCCTCGCCGCCCGGCTGCGGGAAAGCGGCCGCACGGTCTACGGCTTTGGGGAAAAAAAGACCCCCCGGGCTTTTGTTTCGGTCTGCGATAAATTTATCTATACCGAAATTCTCCGGGACGTGCAGGAGGAAAATGACGAGGACGACGCGAAGACTTCCTCCCGCAGCCGGAAAGAGTTCAAGGTGGACAGGCGGCTTCTCAAACTTTTGCGGGATGTGGTGGACGACCTGACCGACGAATCGGGCTGGGCCTATTTGGGCGGGGTTGGCCAAAAGATCACCCTCCGTTCCAGCGAATTTGACCCCCGGAATTACGGCTTTAAAAAACTAGGCGACCTTTTCCGGGCCATCCCCCAGTTTGAAACCGAAGAACGGCCCCAGGAAAACGGCACCGGCCGGCAGGTATACATCCGCTGGAAAAAAAGCGGAGGATCCTCTGACAGGCCGGCGCAGCGGAGTAAAAACACCGTCCCCGCTTGAGGCCGCGGGGGCGTGCCCCCTTCTTAACTTGCTGCCCGCTGAAGCTCCCCGCGAGCCGGCGGGCAACTATAACCGGAGCATGAAATGGAACAAAATACAAAGTTTTGGGATTTTTTGAACGGTTTGGTAAAAGAAAACGAAATCATTATTGACAGGCCAAAGGGCTCAAGGCATCCCAGGCATAACGATGTGGTTTATGAATTTGATTACGGGTATATTAAAAATACTAAAACTACCGATGGCGGCGGGATAGACGTATTTAAAGGGTCTTTGCATAATAAAAATGTAAATACCATCATCTGCACAATAGATTTATACAAAAAAGACATTGAGATAAAAATATTAATCGGATGCACCGTCAGCGAAAAGAAAAAAATATATGATTTTCTGAATGGATTTGAAACCATGCAGGGGATAATGATAGAAAAGGATGTGCCAATAGACAATGTCACGAAGGAAATCGCCCCAATAAAAGCGAACCAAAACTTTGAAGAAATATTTGAGGTTTTTGAGGATGTGGTAGGAAACCCCTCCAAAGAAAATGTCAGCAATATTTTATTAGACTATGAACAAAACAACGAAAAGACATTATACGGGTATTTTTTGGCTAAGAAATTAGCCGGGATAATTGGGATTAAAAGAAACGCGGAGAATATAGAAATAATGCATTTTGGGATACATCCGGAATACCGGGGTAAAAGATTGGGGACCGAATTGATGGATTATATAAAAAAGGAGAACAAAAGGATGGTCTTGACCACCGACGATGACGCGATATTGTTTTATAAAAAGTACGGGTATAAATATACCGAATATTATGAAGAAAAATACCAGCGGAAAAGGTATAACTGCGAATATACTCAATGAGCCAAGCACCGGGGCCTTCCCCCGGCGCTCTGTACTAAACTTGACCCGCAATTCGGGCGGTAAATTTATTATCCGAGTACCGTTACCCCCTTTTAGGCTAAAGTTGATCCGCATTGTTTGAGTAGGCCCGCAGGGGAGGGGGAAAGGCCGGGGGAAACATTTGGAGTTCTCCGCCGAGCGTATCGAAGATAGCGGAGGCGGATTCTACAAGCGTTTTCCCCGGCATTTTCCCCTCCCCTGCGGAAATTACACAGAATTTTGCGGATCAAGTTTAGACCGGCGGCGGGGGATTGGCAAAATGTCCGGGGCGGAGTATATTCGTACCCATGCCGCAGGTTCCCAAGGAGGCAATATGCAGCAAATAAGTTATCCCGCTAAAATTTCCCAGGTTACCATCGCCGATTCTTTTTGGAGCCGGTATGTAGAATTGACGCGGACCCAGGTATTGCCCTACCAGTGGGAGGCGCTAAATGACCGTATCCCCGGGGCGGTCCCCAGTTATTGCATCCGGAATTTTAGAATCGCGGCGGGGCGGCAAAAGGGCGGCCATGGCGGATGGGTTTTTCAGGACAGCGATCTGGCTAAGTGGATTGAGGCGGCGGCTTATGTGCTCATGCAGGGGCCGGACCCGGAACTTGAAAAAAACGTTGACGAGACGGTTGATCTTGTCTGCGCCGCCCAGCAAAGCGACGGCTACCTCAATACCTATTATATCATCAACGGCCTTGAGAAACGCTGGACTAATCTCAGGGACAACCATGAACTCTACTGCCTCGGTCATTTAATCGAGGCCGCGGCCGCCTATTTTAAAGCGACCGGCAAGGATAAATTTTTAAACGCCGTTATCCGCTATGTAGACCTGGTGGATAATACCTTCGGTCCCGAACCCCATAAACTTCACGGTTATCCCGGTCATGAGGTTATTGAAATGGCCTTAGCGGGGTTATACGATCTTACCGGCGATAAAAAGCACCTTGCCCTGGCGAAATATTTTATTGACGAACGGGGCAGGGCTCCCCTTTATTTTACGGAGGAGGCTGAAAAAAACGGAAACCCAAGCAGTTGGGAAGGGGGGCCCCACGGGCTGCAATATTACCAGGCGGCCCTTCCGGTGCGGGAACAAAGGGACGCCCAGGGGCACGCGGTACGGGCGGTTTATCTTTATTCCGGCATGGCCGATCTGGGACGTTTAACCGCCGATAACGAACTGATTGCCGCCTGCGAGAAACTGTGGCAGAGCATTACCCAAAAACAGATGTATATCACCGGTTCCATCGGTTCCACGGCCTATGGAGAAGCCTTTTCCTTTGATTATGATTTGCCCAACGATACGGTTTACGGAGAAACCTGCGCCGCCATAGGTTTGGTCTTTTTTGCCCGCCGTATGCTTCAATTGAGCCCCGACAGCCAGTATAGCGACGTGATGGAACGGGCTTTGTATAACGGCGTTATCAGCGGTATGTCCCTGGACGGGAAAAGTTTTTTTTATGTAAACCCCCTCGAGGTAATTCCCGAGGCTTCCGAAAAGGATTTTTATAAGGCCCATGTTAAACCGGAGCGGCAAAAATGGTTCGGCTGCGCCTGCTGCCCCCCTAACCTGGCGCGGCTCCTTGCGTCCCTGGGCAGTTACGCCTACACCCTGGGGGAGGAGGGCGCCCTTTTTATGCACCTTTACCTGGGGGGCCGTTTTTCCCACGCCGTGAATAAACTTCCGGTGGATATCCAGGTAAATACCAATTACCCCTGGGAAGGCAGCGTAACCATCAGGGTCAGCCCCCAAAGCCCGGTCTCCTTTACCTATGCCCTGCGGATCCCCGGCTGGTGTTCCCAATATACCCTGCACGTCAACGGGGAGCCGGTTAACCAGGCCCCCGGCCACGGCTATGTGCGGATTTCCCGGGAATGGAAAACCGGGGACACCATTTCCTTTAACATGGATATGCCCGTTACCGTAAACATAGCCCACCCCATGCTCCGAAAAAACATCGGCCTGGCCGCCCTTTCCCGGGGCCCCCTGGTGTATTGTTTTGAAGAAGCCGACAACGGCCCCAATCTCCACCTTTATTCCCTGGGGGAGCATCCTAATTTTCAAGTGCAGTTTAAAAAAGAACTCCTGGGGGGCATCCAGGTTATTAGCTCCGATTCTCTTTTAATCGACGATTATAACTGGCAGGAAAAAAACCTTTACCGCAACGCGGCCTCGGAGCTGTACAAAAAACAGCGCCTCACCTGGATTCCCTACTACGCCTGGGCGAACCGCGGCAAAGGGGAAATGCGGGTATGGATACATAAATAAGCCGGCGGGGCATGGGGAAAACAGGACGGGAAGGCAGACCTATCCTCATCCTGTTCGCCATGCCGTGCCTCTACCTAACGGATATCGTAGACGCTCCGGAGTTTTATCCCGTCAGGTTTGCCGCTGATGATCTTTAACTTTTTTTCTCCCGCGTCCATATCAAAATAATTATCCGAAAGGACCAGGTCCTGCCTTCTGTTAAGCACCTCCACGCTTTTCGCGTAGGCCTCCGCCTTGACCGTAAGGGTGTCGCCGTCCACCTTAAAACTTAACTTGGGATTAAGATAATGGAAGTATTTCGGCAGGGAGAAAATAACCGTTCCCTCGGACACCAGGGCATTGGCTTCGTAGAGGTGATAGCTTAAATACTCGTCGTTTAGGGCGAGCTGCGGAACCTCAACTTTATCAAGCCAGACTGAGGAAAGGGAGGGCACCTTGAGGGTCTGGGATTTTTCTTTAAGAACCTTGGAGGTATTATTCCGGATTTCCCATAACACGGTTACCTTTTTCTCCGACATGGTTTCGTTCGCCACCGAAAGGCGGAAACTTTTTTCGATAGTCCGGGGCTGGGCGTTGGCATTGGGATTCTGGGTCAACACCCCTTCCTCATGGCAGGAAATCATAAGGGGCTGAAAAAAACGTTTGGCGTAATAATGCAGGGCCTTCCACCTGAAATGGTAGTCAATGGAAGCCCAGGAAGCGACGGGCCATATGTCATTGAGCTGCCAATAGATAGCCCCCATGCAGCGCCCGCGGTTCCGCCGGAAATGCTCTACCCCGTATTTTATCGCCTCCGCCTGGAGCAACTGCGATGCGTACAGGAGGGTGTCAAAACCGTTGGGGTAAAGGAAAGTCTGGTACATATAGTTCATGATCTTGCCGTTGGCGGCGTTATTCCGCTGGTGTTTTTCCATCACATAGGAGAAGATATTCCGGTCTTCCGGCAGGGTAAAACTTTCCACCGTTTTAAGGCAGGGGAAGGATTGGAAGCCGAATTCCGAGGCATAGCGGAAATAATAGTTCCGGTAATCGGAGAAGGGTTTGTTTCCGTGCCACACATCCCAATAATGGACATCCCCCCGGTTGGGATCGTTGGGCGCGTCAAAGCTGCCCCCGGAGGAGGGGCTCGCGGGCCAGTAGAAGGTTTCGGGATCATGCTTCTTAACTATCTGGGGGAAGATGTATTCGTACATCTTGATATAATCCGCCTTTTGTTTGGCGCTGTTCACCCATACCCCCATGTTCACGAACATCTCCATCTCATTGTTGCCGCACCAGAGCCCCAGGGAGGGATGATGGCGGATCCGCTTGACATTGTCCTCAAGCTCGGCGCGGACGTTCTGTTCAAAATCGTCGGTGAGTTCATAAACCGCGCAGGCAAACATAAAATCAACCCACACAATCAGGCCCAGTTCGTCGCAGATATCAAAGAAAAAGTCGTTGGGATAATAACCGCCCCCCCAGACCCGGATCGCGTTGAAGTTGGCGGCAGCGCATTGTTCCAGCAGTTTCCGGGTTCTTTCTTCCGTTACCCGGCTTAAAACATTATCCTCAGGAATATAATCCGCCCCCATGGCGAAAATCGATACCCCGTTGACTTCGTGGGCAAAACCCTCTCCCCATTTGTCCTTCTGGCGCCGGACCGTCATGGTCCTTAAACCTATGCGCTGTTCCCAACTGTCCAGTTCGGTTCCTTTCCGGAAGAGGGCCACCTTTACTCCGTAGAGATTCTGGGCGCCGAATCCCCGGGGCCACCAGAGTTCCGGCTTTTTTATGGTAATCTTTTCCGGGGATTGTTCGTATTTTGTTACCTTCCCCTGGGGATCGGTGATGGATACTTCGTAAAAAACATCCGCCTCGGCCCTGGTTTTTTCAATGGCAACCTGGAAGTGGAGATCCACCGCGTCCTTTTTGTGCCGCTGGGTAATATACACATTATCCAGCCGGGCGGTACTAATTCCCACAAGTTTTATGTCCCGCCAGATCCCCGCGTCGGGAAGCCGGGGACCCCAGTCCCAGCCGAACATGCAGTGGGCTTTCCGTAACTGGGGAAAGCCGTCAAGACAATGCTCGGAACCGTCGGTTTTTATTTTTTTATAGGCCTCGCCGACAAATTTAATGGGGGAACGGAGGATGATCCGCAGATCGTTTTCTCCCTTTTGCAGATTCTTTTTAACATCGTATTCCCAGGTCCGGTGCATATTATCCGCTTTTCCGGCCAGCTTCCCGTTCAGGTAAAGCTCCGCCAGGGTATCCAAACCTTCGCAGCGCAGCAGCACCCGGTCACAGGTTAACAGTCTCGGCGAAATCTTAAAGGTTGTTACATATTCGTAATCATGCTCTAAAAGCGCAAAGGCCTTGTCCTCATTGTCCCGCCAGTAGGGATCTTCCATTTTTTTATTAGTCAGCAGGTCATTATACACAGAACCGGGCACCTTAGCGGGAATAAATTCACTGTCGCTAACATCTTTCATTTTCCAACCAGTATGGAGTTTTTGGATAATCATATCGTTCCTCTTTTACGGCGTCATGCCGGATAAATAATAATATATCATAACAGAGTATAGCGCTTATGGGGAAGGGCATAAAAAGGCGGCTTTTTGCTTTTTACGGGTAAGTTTTCCGTTTAACAGGAGTTAAGATAAATGAAAGGCCGGGGATAATCCCCGGCCCGCGCGTTATCCCCTCATTCGCCCTTTGACGAAACCTTGCAGAGGGTGATGGCTTTTTCCGTAAAATGGGCTTCAATATGGGCCGGGATTTTATCATCCGTGTAAACCGCGTCAACATCCTTGATTTGAACGAGCCCGACCATGCCCTGGTGGGAGAATTTTTCCGAATCGGTTAAAACCAGGATCTGCCGGACCTGTTCCGCCAAATCCTGCACCGTTTGGGCCCGGAGATGGTCGTTGCCGGTGAATCCGGTTTTTTCCATAAAGCCGTCAACCCCGATAAAGAATTTATCCGCAAAGAAGATTTCCGCGCATTTCCGGGTCAGGGGCCCCACTAAAACCTGGGAGTCCTTTTGGTAATATCCCCCCAAGAGGATGATCTTCCCGTGGGGGGCGTAACGGATATGGTTGGCGATAAAGGCAGAGTTGGTGACAATAGTAACATCCCGTTTGGTGTTGGCCAATTCTTCCGCCAAAAGGGTGCAGCACGAACCGGACTCAATCATCACCGTTTCGCCGTCCTGAACCGAAGCCGCCGCCGCCTGGGCGATCCGCCTCTTTATCGTATAATGATACGCAAGCCGTTTCCCCACGTCATCGGCTAGGTCAATGCTGGCGTAACCGTGTTCCCGCCGTATTAATCCCTTTTCTTCAAGCAAATCAAGGTCCTTGCGAATTGTTACCTGGGATACATCCAAAAGTCCCGCTAAGACGGTTACTTCCATGCGTTTGTTCTCCGACAGAACCTCAAGAATTTTCGTATGCCTGTTTGTCATTTTCAACCCCCTTGCCTTTGGCTTTCATGATTAATATACTCATATATTCTTCAATGGTCAAGCCTTTTTCTTTCATTCGTAACTTTTTTTTGATAAAAAATAAGAAAAATTAAGCTATATGAAGATATGGCTTTTGTCATAGCAAAAAAGAGGCCCTCCCCGGAGGGAGGGTCCTTAAGGCTGAAGGCCAGGCACAGGCCCGTCAAGGACTCAAACCCTGGCGAATGTCGTTTCCAGGAGATCGCAGGAGGATTTGACATAGCCGTAACAGGCTTCCCGCAGGTTATGTTCCTGGAAATAGCGTTTTCCCTCATCGGTGGATAAATCGCACCCCGAAAGCAGCTCCAAACATACCGTTGAACCCTTAAGTTTTTTGAATTCCTCAAGGTAACTGCCCACAATATCGTAGGCGGCATTGATCTTTTCCCGGCCGTCATTTTCCCGGCTGCCGTATTTTAGCCCCAAAACCATGACCGCCCCGCTTACCGCCCCGCAGATGCCCTGGGTTCTCCCGATTCCCGCCCCGAATCCGGTGGCAAGGGCCTTGGCCAGGTTTTTGTCCAGGTTAAAATCCTCCGCGTAGGCGGTCAGAACCGCCTGGGCGCAATTGCAGCCGTTTTGAAAGTTTTGAACCGC
>JAITRD010000010.1 GCA_031288575.1 Treponema sp.
CTATGCCGTGTCCTGCGTGATCCGAATAACGCAATAATATAAAGTACTCCTGAGGAAGCCCTCGAAAAAGGCACCCAGAGGAGTACAAATGAAAGATTGGTATACAAAATATAAAGCCAATCAGAGATAAATGGAAGTAGAAACCAAAAACAATAACTGAAGGATAAAGTAGTAACCGAGACGCTTTGACGGGAAAAAGAATTGTAAGTGGATTGCCCCCTTTAAGGGGGCTTCCTAAAGCTACCGGCTATGCCGGTGGATTATTACTATACCATGTTTTTGAAGGAAATACAAAAAAATTTAGTAACAGGCCGAAATTCGAGTTCTCGCCATAGCGGGCCCTGCAAGCGTTTTCCCCGTCATTCTTCCCTCATCCAGAAATCTCTTCCCCCTCAAGGGATCCGCCTTTACGGCCTCACCTATTAAACGGAACAATAAGGCCTGCCGGGAGGGAAAAATCCCCATGGGGGGCACTTGACCGAAGCTTTGCGCCATCTGACCCTCAGGACAACGACAAAGCCTTCGTGCGCAAAGCAAGCGTGCCCCCCATGGGGATTTTTCCCTCCCGGCAGGTAATTTTTGTTACGATTCAAGAATAGAAGGGTTTTCATGGCGGGCAATGTTAGATTGTCCGAAGAATTGCCGCCAATTCATCAGGACCGGGAATATCCGCGAGGTTTTTCGCGTACCGGGCATAACGAACGGTAAAGGATCGATCGATAACAAAACAGGCGGGCAACTGAAGTTCCTCCCCTTCGTATTCCCCATGGGCAAGCCGGTATTTTTTTGCCAGCCCTATTTTTCTTAGGGTTTTACCGCCCGCCATGGCAAGCTTGGACGAAGCGGGCCGTATTTCAAAACGGCGGTATAATTCCTGCCGGGGATCGCAGATAATCGTAAAAGGAAAGGGATCTGAAGATGTCTCCCGTTCAATAAGTTCCGGCGCCGATTGCAGGACCACGAAAACCTGTCCCCCCGCGCCGCTTATCTCCGCATAGTGTTCCCGCAATAACCGCATATCCAGGCGGCAGAGCGTACAGCCATAGTACCGGAGAAACAATAATACCGTTTTCTTATCCGCCGCCTCCTCTGAAAAAACCAGCCCCGTCTTGCTGGAGGTATCAAAGGTAAAATCTTCCATGGCCTGCTGTTCGCTGATTTTTCCCATATATCTCCCCTAAACCATTGAATGTATTTAACCGGATCCGTCCACCAATCCCGGTATGCTCCCGGTACCCTGTGGCCGGAGAGGGCCCGGGGATCTCCGAAATAAGCCCGGAGATCCCCGGACCCGGCGGGGCCGGAGTTTCAAGCGGCGCTATTGGGCTTCGTAACTTACTTCCATTTTTACCTTGCCGGATTTAGATCGGAAATAACAATAGAAGAACGAAAAGGCCAGCATAACCCCGTTGCCGGCCATAAGGAAGGGGGTGGAACTGCTTATAAGAAGCACAATCGTAACACCGCCGCAGAGAACCGATACCACGGCGATAAAAGCCAGCGCCGAAACGCTGATACGGTATTTGGATTTATCCCACATTTCAGGCACCGCCTTGGGCAGCCGGATAAGAAGTATGTTGAGAACAAGCATCATAATCTGATTGATGATCAATACCATATTGGCTACCTCGCCGATGTCCAGGCCGGTGATGATGGGAATAAGCCCCAATCCATAAAAAATAGTAAGCCAGATCATCGGAGTCCTGAACCGGGGATGAATATAGGCCAGTTTCTGGGGCAGCCAGCCGTCCACGCTGCCCTGGAGCATGGGTTTGGTACCGGAGGCAAACTGGGAGTTCAGCGTCGAGGCCAGGGCAAACATGGCGCCCCCTACAATAAAAAATACAAACAGGGGAGCGGGCAGTACCGTTTCGGCCACCTGGGTCAGGGGCTTGCCCGCTACATCCTCCACGGGCAGGACCCCCGCCGCCACAGAGGCCAGAAAGGCGTAGAGAACCGCCACCAAAACCGTGGAGGCGATCATAGCCATAGGCACATCCCGAACCGGATTTTTTGCCTCGCCGCTTAAATTGACAATAATCATAGCGCCGCCGGTCGCGAAGGTAAGCAAAGCCGCGGCCTGCAGTATCCCCAATATGCCGTTGGTCATAAAACCCTCGGCAAAAAATCCGGGTTGAACCTTACCTGCCCCAAAGGCCGCGAACAGGGCCAGGGCGACACACATGATAACCACGATCACATTCTGGACCTTTGCCATCTTATCAATGCCAAACATATTAAGGAGCCAAAAACCGGTAAATACGACAATCGCTACCAGCCTGGTGGGAACGCCGGGGATAAAGCGAAAGAAATAATCCGCAAAGGAAAGGGCATACATGGCTAAGGAAAGATTTCCGAAAAAACTTAAAAACATGACTACCCCGCCAAAGGTCGTAGTCCCCAAAAGGGCGGCCTGGGTATACATCCCTCCCCGCATACGGACGGTGCCGGTTACGATAACCGAGGGCAGGGTATTGATGAGGATCAATACGGCGGCGATTATAAAAGAGATCATAGCCGAACGGCCGGTCATGGCGATGGCTATTCCCATAAGACTCATGATTCCCGCGCCGATAATCTGGCCGACGGCCGCTCCCATCAAATCACCAAAACCAAGAACACGCTTTAGATCCTTTGTTGACGGCGCGGATGCCGGTGAATTTGTACTGTAATGCTCTGACATAATTTCCTCCAAAAAATCTAACGTACAAAAGCGCCCTTAAATCAGCTTACGGGCCGCCAGTGCCTTTTTCAGCCGATCCATAGCTTCTTCCAGGACAGAAAGGGGACAGGCCAAATTGATTCGCTCAAACCCGCTCCCCTCTTTCCCGAACAAATATCCCTCGTCGGTAAACCATTCGGCCTCGCTGATCATGAATTGCTCCAGGGCTTGTTGATCCAGCCCGAAGGCCCGGAAATCAAGCCACATGAGGTACGTTCCCTCCAGGGGATACACTTTGATCTGGGGAATATGCCGGGCAATATAGTCCTTCACATACTCATAGTTTTGTTTCAGGACCAGGAGAAACGCGTCAAGCCAGGCTTCGCATTTGGTGTAGGCCAATTCCCCGGCCTTGAGCCCCAAATTGCTTATCATAAACAGGGCGCTTTTCATAAATTCGGCCTGGAGCTTTTTCCGGAGTTCTTCATTGGGAATGATGATGTTGGAATCCTGCATCCCCGCCAAATTGAAGGTTTTGCTGGGGGCGGTGCATATTACGCAATGCCCCTCCGCTTCCTTTGACAGGGTAGCGTATACGGTATGTTCCACGCCGGGAGCGAGGAGGTCAAAATGAATCTCGTCGGAAACCACCAGGACATTGTTGGCAAGGCAGATATCCGAAATCCGCTGGAGTTCCTCCCGTGCCCAGACCCGGCCAACCGGATTATGGGGGCTGCAGAAAATGAGCAGTTTGTTTTTGGGGTCCTTCGCCTTGGCTTCAAGATCCTCAAAATCAATGCGATACGACAGCTTGGCGTCATCCCTGATAAGGGGATTGGAAACCAGAACCCGGTCATTGTTTTCAATAGCCATAAAAAAGGGATAATAAACCGGCGGCTGGATAATAACCCCGTCGCCGGGTTCGGTAAAGGCCTTGAGGGCCGTAAAAAAAGCGGGAACAACCCCCGGAGACTGGATAATCCATTCCGCCTTTACGTCCCAGTTATGGCGTTTCTTCATCCAGGCAATTACCGCCTGGGTGTACTCCGGCGTAACGGTGGTGTAACCGAGTATCGTTTTGTCCAAATGGTCTTTAAGGCCCTGGATAATCTCCGGCGGATTCGGCAGTTCCATATCCGCCACGGACAGGGGAATTATCTCCGGAGAAACATTGGGATTCTTACGGAACATTTCCTCCCATTTAGCGGCGCCGCTTCCCCTGCGGTCAACCCTTGTCGTAAAGTCGTATTCCATTTTAAACCTCCTGCCGCTGAATCGCGGCTATCGCTTCTATTATTCGGTCCGGACGGTCACGTCCCCTAAACTATCCTACCACGGAATGAAAACTTGTCAAGAAAAATTTATTATTTGATGATAAATTATTATCATGGTTTCCTATAGTTTTGGGACAGGCTCTAAAGGTTTAGGTTTTTTGGAAAGCCCTTTTGATTAACGGGCATATTATTCCTATTGCAACAGTAAGATAACTTGTGAAAGGGAGGAATTATTGGTATGATGCGGTATGGTGCAACAATGGACCCGATTGAAGAAGTAAAGTGCCTGGTGGACTTTTTGGGCGCGGCCTGCGGGGAAAACTGCGAGATTGTCTTGCAGGACCTGCGGGAAGGAAAAATGGAAATTGTGGCTATCGCCAACGGCCACGTCAGCGGCCGCAGGATAGGGAGCCCTCCTACGGACCTTGCCCTCCGCCTGGTTGCCCAGGAAGTGTGGAAAACAAAGGATTATATCTGCAATTATGAAGGAAAAACCCGGAATAACCGGGTCCTTCATTCGTCCACCTTCTTTCTTAAAAACAGGAACAAAGACAAGCTCCTGGGGATGCTTTGTATCAATATCGATACCAGTAAATATACTGAACTAAGCAAGGCGGTACTCCAGCTTACCGGGCTGGCCCCTCTGAACGAAAGCCAGGAACTGTTTGAAAATTCACAGGTTGAGAATTTTTACATGAACATGGACGAGATAATTAAGTCCGTTTTACAGGAGACGGGTCTAAGCGATATTTCCACCCCGCAGCTTTCCCAGGAGGACCGGCTTAAGATTGTCGAACGGCTTATGGAACACGGTATCTTTCTACTCCGTGGTTCCGTAAGCAGCGTGGCGGAGAGACTGCGCTGTTCCGAAGCAAGCACCTACCGGTATATTGCCATGGTGAAAAAAAGAAGGCCCGCGCCTGTTAAAAAGGCTTAGGTTTCCCAAAGATTTAGCTTTGTGCCCCTTTTCCCCCTTGCCGGCCGCTCTTTTTTGCCAGCTTAATAATGGTTATCCCGCAGCCGGCGGTATAAAACAGGGCGTTAAAGCCGATAATAAGGGGCATCCCCCCGAAAAGATGGCAGATGATCAGGGCGGGCATCATAAATCCGGTAATTCCCACATTTTCAGCTAATTTCCGCTCCCTGGAAACGGAGCCGTGGGCCTCTTCTCCCTGGATGTTTTTATAAATTTGGTAGGCAACGCGGGTCAATAAATTGGCCGAAGAGGTAAGGGCGGCGATAAGCAAAACCGGCCACCAGCCGGTACGGAGGAAAACATAGACCCCGGAAGATAAAAAAACGGCGGTATAGGCGATAAAGCCCATAACCGCGTCCGCCCATCCCCCCCAGGGGCTTGCCGTATGGGTTACCCGGGCGATATTTCCGTCTACGCAATCCAGGATAGAAAAGACATTGAGGAGCACCGCCCCCAAAAGGGGCAAATAGATCCCCCTCAGGCCAAAAAGAATGCCGCCCCCGATGCTAAAAAACACGGACAAATAGGATACCCCGTTTGCGCTCAGGCCGAGGCGCAGGGCCAGCCAGGTTACCGGAATCGAAAGGGGCCGCAGGACCCACAGGGTCCATAACCCGTCCTGCCGTCTTTTTTCCGGAGGCAAAGAATCCCAAATGTCTTTGAATGTGTATGCCATAAACGCTCCTTGTTTTAATTCCCTTTTCCGCTTAAACCTAAAGCCTTGACAGACTAAAAAACAGCTTCTTAATATATATTATGACCGTTGTCCATGTTCTGGAACCCTTTGCCAGCGGCGTAACCACTGCGGTAATCAATATAACAAAACAATTGCCCTCTATAAGGCACGTGGTGATCCACGGCTGCCGTATGTGGGTGGATGCCATGGAAAATGTAAAAGCAAAATTTCCCGAGGGGGTTTCTTTTATCAAATGGTCCCGGGCGGGCCGGGAAATTAACCCGGTTCGGGATCTCCAGGCTTTGGGGGAACTCATCAGGCTCCTCAAACCCTATAAAGCCCCTGAAACGGTCATCCACCTCCATTCTTCCAAAGCGGGGTTTCTCGGCAGGGTTGCCTGTAAACTGCTGGGCATATCCGCGGTCCTCTATACGCCCCATTGCGGCTCGTTTATACGCACCGACGTACCGCCCCTAAAGCGGAAATTTTTTCGCCTGCTGGAGCGGGCGGGGGGATGCTTTGGCGGAACCATAGTGGGCTGCGGGGCCTCCGAAGCCGCCCTGTACCGGCGCCTGGGAAAACACGTTTTGTGGGTATCCAACGGGATAGAAATTTCCTTTGCCGGGAAAGACCCGGCTCCCTCCTTAATCAGCTTTGCGGGAATTGCCAGCATCCAGAAGAATCCGGCCCTCTTTAACCGCATCGCGGCTTTTTTCCAGGACGAAAACCTTCCTTTTTATTGGATCGGCGACGGGCCCCTAGGGGCAGAGCTTGGATCTCAAAATATTACCCTTACCGGATGGGTGGATAAGGCCGAAGTGGACGCTTATTTATATAAGACCCTGATCTACCTTTCAACCTCCTCCTGGGAAGGGCTCCCCTTCGGGGTGCTGGAAGCGATGAACGCCTCCTGCGCCCTGCTTTTAAGCGATGTCCCCGGAAACCGGGACCTCGTTATTTCCGGCGAAAACGGTTATCTTTTTCATGACGAGCGTGAAGCGGTCGGGCTGATAAAAAAAATGCTGGAACACCGGCAGGACACCCTGGCCATGGGAAGAAAAAGCCGGGAATTGGCGGAGAGCCGGTATTCGGCGGAAAGGATGGGCCGGGAATACGGTAAAATTTACGCCGAGGCGGGAAACGGAAAATAATAAATGACTATAAGCACTATCCTTTATACCCTGGTTATCTGGCCTATCCGGGCGGTTATCGAATTTCTTTTTGTCCTTTTTAACCGGACCTTTTATGACGCGGGATTGGGAATAATTTTTTTAAGCTTCGCGGTTAATACCCTTTTGCTCCCTATTTATGCCGTTGCCGACCGCTGGCAGCAGGAAGAAAGGCTGTTGCAAAACAGAATGAAAAAAAAGCTGGCGGATATTAAGGCGGTCTTCCGGGGCGATGAAAGGCAAATGATTATCAACACCTATTACCGCCAGATGGGCTATACCCCTTTATCCGCCCTAAAATCAAGCGTCGGCCTTCTCCTGCAGATCCCCTTTTTTGTCGCGGCCTATAATTTTTTGTCCCATACCCCAAGCATTTCGGGGGAATCCTTTTGGTTCCTGAAAAACCTTGGGGAAAGCGACGGCTTGCTGCGCTGGGGAACTGTCACCGTTAATGTTATGCCCCTTATTATGACCGGGATAAATATTATTTCGGCCCTGGTTTATACCCGGGATTTGGAAAAGCGGGACAAGATCCAACTCTTCGGGATGGCCTTCTTGTTTCTGGCATTGCTCTACCAGTCCCCCTCCGGGCTGGTCCTGTATTGGACCTGCAACAACATCTTTTCCCTGGGGAAAAATATCGCCTCCGCAAAACTTAAGCGTCCCGGCAGGGCCCTTCAGGCATTCACCTCCCTGGCCGCCCTGGTTCTCTTTTTCGGCGCGGTCTCCGGTTATTTTGATATTGACCGTTACGCCTACCTTTTTGCCGGATTGGGGATCGGCTTGTTCCTTGCCCCTTTTATATGGAAAGGCCTCGTCCGGTCGGCCCTTACCCTTTCGGTTTCCCGGCGCGATAAGGCCTTTTTATACTTTTCCTCGGCGGCCTTACTCGCCCTTCTTGTGGGCGCCCTTATTCCCGCCCAGGTCATCGCCTCATCGGTGGCGGATTTTGCGGCCCCCTGGAATTTTTTCTTCCGGAGCGCAATCCAAGGATTTGCTTTTTTTATATTGCTTCCCCTTTTAATATGGGCTTTTGCCGGAACCGCGGTCAAAACGATCCTTGCCGCCGGCGCGGCAGCGGCGGCGCTGCTTTCCCTTATTTGTTTATTTGCCCTAAACGCCTCCTACGGCCTTATGACAAACAGTTTTAAAATTGAAGAACCCCATCTTATTACAAGCGCCTTTCCTCCCTGGGTAAATTTGGCGGCCCTTCTTGCCGCCCTTATTATCCCGGTGCTTTTTGTTTTATTAAAAAGACGCCTGCGGATAGGGAGAATTCTTGCTTCCGTTTATAACGCAACCGCCCTGGCGGTCCTTATTATGGTGCTTCTCAATATACGAAGCATTTCCCGGGAGGCCCGGGAAATAAAGGCCCTCCGGGAGGATACAAACCGGGAACTGCCCGCTGAGGTTTTCCCCTTTACCCGGAACGGGAACAACAGCTTTATCATGTTTTTGGACCGCGCCATCGGGATCGCCATGTTTAAGGCCCTGGATTTGTTGCCCGAACTTACGGAAGGCCTCGACGGGTTTACCTGGTACCCAAACACCCTGTCCTTCGGCGGCGTTACCGTTGCCGCCCTTCCTCCGCTTTTTGGGGGATACGATTATACGCCCCTCAGAATTGACGCCCGGCAGGATGAATTATTGAAGGACAAGGTTAATGAGGCCCTCACCTTGCTGCCGAAAATTTTCGGGGAGGCGGGATACCGGGTGTCCGTTACGGATCCTTCCATGACGAACCTGTCCCTGGTTCCGGATCTTTCGGTTTTTGAAAACATGAAAAACGTGAAGGTTCAGAATCTGGACGGAAGGCTGGACCGCCGGTTTATGGAAGAATTTCCCCATCAGGGGGAACGACTTGTCGATAGTTTTGATTTTGACATTCTGTTCCGTTACGGCCTTTTTAGGATCGCCCTGCCCGCCCTCCGGTACGGCATTCATTATAAGGGGACCTGGTGGCGGGACGGGGCTTCCAACGTTTACGGCCACGGGGTAACCGAATATTCAACCCTCTATTATCTCGGGGATCTCTGCAAAGCCGACGAAGGGGCCGATACGTTAAGCATTTTTTATAACGAAACAACCCACGAGCCGGGCGCTTATACCGCGGATTTATTTCCTAAGCCCGGGCCGGTACGGTACAGCCGGGAAGAGATCGAGCTTTTCGGTTCGGAGGACAATACCGCCTATATGTATACCTTTATGGCCGCCATGAAGGGGGTGCTTAAATGGCTTGCGGCGTTGAAGGATATGGAGGTTTACGATAATACCCGGATCATTATTGTATCCGATCACGGGAGCGGCTTTGAAAATTCGATATTTGAGGAACCGGGCATGGAAACCTACAATCCCCTTTTTTTAGTAAAAGAACCGGGCGCCCGGGGAAACCTGCAAATATCGGAGGAATTTATGACCAATGCCGATGTTCCCTCGCTGATAACCGCGGGCTGGGATAAGCCCCTTAACCCCTACCGGGGAACGATTATCAATGGCGCTCCAAAAAACGAAGTATTAACGGTGGTGGATGAAATCTCTTTCCAGCCCCGCCGGCATGGTCCCTATCAGTTTAATTTAGAGAGGGCCCGCGAACTGGCGGGCAGGAATATATTTAAAGCCGATTCCTGGGGCGAATGGCGGGAGGTAAAAAGATGAAAAAAGCATACCTGCTTTTTTTTGCCCTTCTCTTTTCCGCTCCCCTCTTTGCGTATATCGATCCGGGCACGGGGAGTATGCTTTTTTCTCTTTTGACCGGCGTTACGGTTACGGTTTTTTTCTTTATAAAAAATGTAATTCTTAAAATCAGGGGCGGCCTTCTTTTAAAAGCCGCCGTAAAAAAACAAAGCCGCCGTTATTCCCTGGTTATCTATTCCGAAGGGAAACAATATTGGAATGTATTTAAACCCATCCTGGAAGAGCTTTCCCGGAGGAAAATTCCCTGTGCCTATTATACCAGCGGAGAAGATGATCCGGGCCTGTCGGCCTCCCTTCCCCCGGTTTCTGCCGAATATATCGGCAGGGGAAACGCCGCCTACCGGTTCCTGAATTTTCTCGAAGCTGATATATGCCTTATGACCACCCCCGGCCTTGATGTATTCCAGCTTAAAAGGTCCCCCGGAGTTCAGCGCTATGCCCATATCCTCCACATGGTAACCGATGCCTCGACTTACCGTTTGTTTGGCCTTGATTATTATGATTCGGTTTTTTTAACCGGGGAATATCAAAAAAAGGATATCCGCAGCCTGGAGGAAAAACGGGGGCTCCCGGCAAAGGAATTGTTTGTTATCGGATGTACCTATCTTGACGTGATGGCGGAACATTTGGCCGATCTTCCGTCAAAAAAGCCGGGGGATACAAAAACGGTTCTGGTTGCCCCTTCCTGGGGCCAAAACGGCATCCTCGCCCGGTACGGCCTTAAAATGCTGACGCCCCTGGCAAAATCTTCCTACTATGTAATCATCCGGCCCCATCCTCAAAGCATGATCTCCGAAAAAAAAAGGATTGAAGCCCTGCGGGAAGCCCTGGATTCCTATGCGAATGTGGAATGGAACTCCGACGCGGAAAATCTTAACGCCCTTTCCCGCTCGGATGCGCTTATATCCGACTTTTCAGGGATAATTTTTGATTACGCCTTTCTTTTTGGCAGGCCGGTGCTTTACCCCCGCTTTGATTTTGACAAGCGGCCCTACGACATGGCGGATATTGAGGAAGAAGCCTGGACTTTCCGGGCGGTACGGGAACTTGGTTTTCCCCTGCGGGAAGAATCCTTCGGGGATATTGAAAAAATACTGGACGGGTTAATTGACGGGGGGAAGGAAAAGGCGGATGCCATAGGACGCTTGCGGGAAGAAGCCTATATGCATCCGGGAGAGGCGGGAAAGCAGGCGGCAGACGCCCTGGGGATAATTATGGAAGGAATTCGAAAAACAGGGGCAGACGGATTATGAGGGAAGAGCCCGGCCTCCGGGGGCGCGTTAAAAACGCCAGGAAAGGCCGACGCTCCAATAGTGGGTCAGGCCGTTGTTGTTTTTGATGATGTCCCGGTTCCAGCCGTATTCCAGCACATAATCGGCGTCAAGGGAAACGGTTCCCCAGGAAACAGGCAGAAACCAGGAAAGCCCCAGCCCTCCCGCAAGGCGGATGTCCAGGATGCTCTGGGTCAAAAAATGCAGGGTGCTGTAGTTATTGGTACCATCCGCGGGCACCCCGTCGTCAAAAATAGAACCGTCATGGCGTTCACCGGGCTCCATATCCGCGTCAAGGGAGGGATTTCCGTGGCGGGTAAAATAGGCCAGAAGGGAGAGGTTTAGGTTCGGCAGGGTTCTCCAGAGGCTTTTAATGACTATCCTGTCCGAATTCGGTTCAAGGTCCGTCCCCAGGCTCCGCCCCTTGTGGGAATAAACGACATAATTGGGTTTATCAGGATTGTAGCGATCCGCTTCTACAGTATTCCAATGGGTATACATATAGGGGAAGACCAGGGTGTAATCCGCCGAAAGGGAAGCAAGGAAACCCTCCGGCGGGGCCCAGCGGAGCCCCAGTTCTCCGGCAAGTTTGTATTTGGTGTTAAATTTAAAACGGACCAGATTATTAAAATGGAGATCGTCCACATATAACTGGGTTAAAACTTGGGTATTCCTGATCGGATTCCACCGCAGATGAAAACCGATAAAAGAATTGTCCCCAAAATCGCTCATGGACTGGGCCGCAAAAAGCTGGATGAAAGGGGGGAGGTATAAAAACTCAAAACGGCCTCCCCAGACAACGGTTTCTACAAAACCAAATTCCAAATTAGAACAGGGATTAAAATTAATTGAATGGAGAACCAGATATTTTTCAGGAAAATCCCCTTCGCCAAAATCATTGGAGGCGGTCAAAGAGAGCAGCAGCATTTCAAAGGACCAGGAGGGCTGCCGGTAGTTAAGGCTGAAGTGTCCCGCCCTGCCTGCCTGGGGCCCTATGATCGTGCCGTTATCATAAAAGGGACCGAAGGAACTGCGTCCCAGCCCCGCCTGAAAATAAAAGCCGGATTTTCCGAAGGCGATAATGGATGTCCAGTCGGGCATGATCTTTAAGGGCCCCATCGCGGCCCAATCGGGGACCAGATCCGGATAGGGGGAATAGGCGAGGGGGACATTCAGCTCATTGCCGGGAGTTTTCGTAAGACCGTAGACAAAAAAAGAATAGGACCCGCTGATCCAATCCCTGAGCCGGATAAGCCCGTCGATAGCAGGGGCCCCTTCGACAGCCAGATCGTCATCCCGCCCCTCTACGCTGCCGGTTAAACCCGGATGAATGAGGGGCGAACCCGGCGCCATGGCAGCCTGGTAAGCGGCGGCCTTTTCCCGGGCCTCCAAATTGCCGCCGCGCGCCACCTCCGATAAAAGGCTGTCAATCAACGGGGCAGGGTAGGGCCGGATAAAGGGCAATGGCTCGGTAATAAATCCCCGGATTGCCCATTGATCGATATCTTTATAGATGGGATCATTCGGATCGTGGATAACCTGCGCGTTAAGGCTGCTTATCAAAAAAAGTAACAAAACAACGGGAAAAAAGTGTTTCATAATTTATATTTTCCTTGATAAAAATGATGCCGAATACATTAAGCAAAAAATTCCAAACAATTGAGGCTGTTCCTCAATAAGTAAGGATAACGTAAAAAGCCGTATCCAAGCCGTATGCTCTTTTTTTCTCTATATGTTTTGAGTTGAAAATCATGCTGCCTGAAAGGTAAGCCCTCAGGGTAAGAAAAGGCAGGGCTTTCCATTTTGCCTGGAAGGCGGCGCTTAACTGGTTTTCCGCGATTCCCGTGGGGGTATGCTGATCATAAAAACTGGGCCCCGCCCCCCAATCCCAATACAGGGAATGTTCTCCCCGGCGGGTAAAGGAAAGATCCGCGGAATAAGAAAGGTTTCCCTTAAAAAAAAGGGAGCCCAGGGTAAAAAGCAGGGCGTCCCTGCCTTGGGGATGGCCTGTCCACGAATAACGCAGGCCCTTGGAACCGATATCCGAAAGGCGCCGCATCCAGATAAAACTGGCAAAGGGACTTGAAAGGACATAGAGGAAGGGGTCGGTATAAACAAATTCCCCGTAAAAAGCCGCGCCCCAGGCATTCAGGGGGCGGGCATATTCCAGCCCGCAGAGATAGCCCAGGCCGTTAGGGGGCTGCGAATCGGGCCAGCGCTTTTTTTCATAGGGGGTAGAGAATTCATTCATCACCAATTGTCCGTACCAGTGGAGGGAAGAAGCTATTGCCCACTCAATGTCCAGGGAGAAAAGGGAACCCGTCAGGTCCCCGTCTTTTTTGCCCCAGATGGGATAATCCCGCCAGGAAAAAAAAGAATGGAATACCGCCAGGGGGTTCAGGTAGCGCAGCTCAAAGGGGGCATTGCCTACCATAACGGCTTCGGTAATTCCCAGGGACAATTTTTCGAACAGCCGGAAGTCCAGCCGGTGCAGATACATATACCGGTTAACCGTAGAAGTAGTATCCCCGGCATCGTAAGTTTCCGGATCGGCAAGGGACGATGAAAGGATGAGGGGAAGCTGGGTTGCCAAAACGGAATATTTAAAATTAGGGGAAAAAACCGACAACCGGGCAAAGTCGTAATAGTCCGGCGTATCGGACAGGGCAAGATTGCCGGTAAAGGCGGCGCCAAAGGAAATACGATCCCTGCCAAGCTGAAAATTCCACCAGCTGCCCCCGGCTGCCCCGAAGGCACGCAAGGGCATATTCATGTCAAACCTTTTTGCCTCGTAGGGAAGGCTGGTCCAAAAGAAATCGCCGGTTTCGTAAAAAGCGGGATCGCTTGTCAGCACGGGTTCAAAATTAAGTTCGAAGGAATCGGCAAAAAAAAATTCGATCGGCAGGGAAAAAAAGCCCGGATTGTCTTTAAGATTTTGCCCCCAGGGAATATCCCTGTTGGTACGCGCCCGGCCTCCCAAAGCGGCGGTAATATGGGCATTAAGGGAAAAAAGGCCCTCGGAAAAACGGAACCCGGGGTTTAATTTTTTCTCTATCCGGTTATAGGCTTCCCGCGCCGGCGGTGAAAGCGCCGCCGGATCAAGGGTTTCCAGAAATTGGAGTACCTCGTCCCGGGAAAGGGGCGGCGTAAAGGAGAGAAAGCTCATATCCGATTCCCGGAGAATATAACGGATATCTTCCAAAACAGGATCGCCGGCGGAGATCATCATAAATGGGAGCGCGGGTAGTCCGGCGGGGAACAAAAAAAATAAAAGAAACCCCAGGATGGGGAGGAACAGGGCCTTAAAAACCCGCCCTGTAACTTGATATAAAAACATCATGCCGCCTGAGTTTTCAGAATTTCCCTTTTATAAAAATTATAAAAAATCCCGGAAAAGAAGGGCAAACCGGTCTTCCAGGGCGCTTAATTCTTTCCGGTAAACTTCCCAGGCGTTTCTGGCAATCCCCTCCCTTGCTTTATGATTCCCCAGGTAAATTTCCGTTTTTTCTATAAGGTCCGTGCCGTCCCAGTTGAGGGGGATGTAGGTTTCGTAGGGAATATATACATCGGGCCAGGTTTTTAGATGGGACATATCCGGCTTAAAGAGCAGGGCCCCGGAGATAATTGCCTCAAAGTCCCG
>JAITRD010000023.1 GCA_031288575.1 Treponema sp.
GGGCCACGTACAGGTGGTAACGAACCTCCTGGATTTCGGCCTGAACCCCCAGCAGGCCCTGGACGCTCCCCGCTGGTTATGGACCCGGGGCCGTTCTTTTTCCGTTGAAGACCGCTTTAGCGCCGAAATCGCCCGGACTTTGGCTTCCATGGGCCATGAGGTGACTATCTCCTTGACCAACACCGTCTTTGGCCGGGGGCAGATGATCCTCAGGCTGGAGAACGGCGTGCTGGTGGGGGCCACCGAAGGCCGTACCGACAGTAATATTGCCTGCTGGTAACTTGTCCCATTTACGGGCAGGTTCCGACGGATTCCTGGCGGTTTAAAATTCCGGGAGACTGCGGAGGTGGGTCTGCTGAAGGTAGTTTTCCCTCCCCAACTGGTAGAGGTTGTTTCCCCGGCTGTCGATAACCGCGCTTACCGGGAAATCTTCTACCCTCAGGCGGCGGACGGCTTCGGTGCCCAGGTCGGGAAAGGCGATAATCTCCGCGGTTTTGATACATTCCGCGAGGAGGGCCCCCGCCCCGCCGATGGCCCCGAAGTAGACCGCCCCGGCCCGTTTTATGGCCTCAACCACCTCCGCGGAACGTTTCCCCTTGCCGATCATCCCCCGCAGCCCCAAATCAAGGAGCCGGGGGGTATAGGCGTCCATGCGGTAACTGGTGGTGGGGCCCGCGGAACCGATGATCCGGCCCGGAGCCGCCGGGGTAGGCCCTACATAATAAATCACCCCGTCCTCAAGGGGGAAGGGGAGGGGCTGCCCCCGGTCCAGCAATTCAATAAGCCGCTTGTGGGCCGCGTCCCGGGCGGTATAGAGGATCCCCGAAAGGTAGACCGGATCCCCGGCGCTTATCAGGGCCGCCTTTTCCCGGGTCAGGGGCAGGTTTATCCGGTGTTCCATTTATAATACCTCCTTGGCATGGCGGGTAACATGGCAGTTGATATTCACCGCGCAGGGAAGCCCGGCGATATGGGTTGGCATGGTTTCTACCGCCACCGCAAGGGCGGTGGTCCTGCCGCCGAAACCCTGGGGACCGATTCCCAGGGCGTTGACCTGTTCCAGGAGGGTCCTTTCAAGTTCCCCGTAAAAAGGATCCGGGTTAGGGACCCCCAGGGGGCGGAGCAGGGCCTTTTTGGCCAAAAGGGCCGCCTTATCGAAGGTGCCGCCGATGCCGACCCCCAGCACAATGGGAGGGCAGGGGTTGGGTCCCGCTTCTTCCGCGGTTTCCCTTACAAAATCTATTACCCCCCGGAGGCCGTCGGAGGGACGGAGCATTTTGATCCGGCTCATGTTTTCACTGCCAAAACCCTTGGGCGCCACGGTAAGGGTAAGCCGGTCCCCGGGAACCGTTTCGAGGTACATCAGGGCGGGGGTGTTATCCCCGGTGTTTACCCGGTTAAGGGGATCCTGAACCACCGAAGCGCGGAGGTAGCCTTCCCGGTATCCCTGGCGCACCCCCTCGTTTACCGCCGCCGGAAGATCCCCCTCGATAAAAACATCCCCGCCGATTTCCAAAAACACGCAAGCCATACCCGTATCCTGGCAGATAGGGACCTGCCGCTTTTCCGCCAGCTCAAAGTTGGCGATAATTTTGTCCAGCACATCCCGGGCGCCGGGCCAGGTTTCCCGCAGCCGGGAATCCCGGAGGGCCTGCCGCACATCCTCCGGCAAATAACGGTTTGCTTTTATGCACAGCCGTTTTACCGTTTCGGTAATGGCCTGTGCCTGGATGATCCTCATATTCAACTCCCTTTAATCTCCGTACCTTGCCGCGGGTCCTTAGCCAATTTTATTAAGATCGCTTAACCGTTGCTGTCCCTGATCCCCCACCACCCCCACCAGGAGGAAACGTCCGGTGATAGGTTCGGTAAGGTATTCCTTGTTCAGGGTAAACTTTTTTATTTCCCCGGTGCTGCGGATATGCATCCGGGGGCCGTGGCAAAGCCAGGATTCCTCCCCGATGCGGATATGCATATCGTCCTGAAAAGAAATGGGGATGTCCTTTGCTATCATCTCGTTGACCTCCCGCTCCACCTCATCCAGGCTGAGGGGAAGTTCCGGTTTTTCCTGGAAACTAAAGATAAAACCGTGGCGCACGTCGGAGTGGAGGAAAGTTTCGGTCATGCCGTGTTTACGCATCACATATTCGCAGAGGTCCTCGGCGCTATGGGTCATCTTGCGGAAGGGGAGGGATTTAAAGACGATGTCGGCAATATCCTGGGGTTCCGGGCCAAAGAGGGTGGGCCGGGTGATGATCACCTCCTCGCCAATGCCGATGAGGAGGTGGGCGTTTCTGCCCAGGAAGGGGTAGATAAGGTCAAAGTGTTCCACCACCACCCGTTTCCCCAGGTTTACCGCTTCCAGGATGGCCCCGGCCAGGACGTGCATCTGGGTAAAGGCGGCCTCGAAGTGGATGTCCACATGGTAGGTATGGGCGCTGTAAAACCCCGTGGTACTCTCCCCCACATCCAGAAGGGGCAGGGGCCGCACATTCACCCCGTCGTCGTCGTTTACCAGTTCCAGCCCCGGGAACATCCCCTTGATCATCATGCTTTTCCCCGAGCCCGCCAGGCCTACCAAACCGATGAGTTTATCAAAGGGGCTTAAATATTGCTGGGCAATCTGCATCCCCAGATCCGCCATACGTTCAAATCCCCGGGGGGCAAAGAACACCGTATAGAG
>JAITRD010000048.1 GCA_031288575.1 Treponema sp.
AAAACCGCCGGCTTCTTCAGGAAGGCCGGGTGGTGATCGTGCTAAACCCGGAAGTATTAAAAAGCCCTCTATAAAGCGCTAAACTTGACCCACAATTCAGGCGGTAAATTTATTACCTGGTGCCGTTACCCCCTTTTAGGCTAAATTTGACCCGCTTTTCTTGAGTAGGCACGCAGGGGAGGGGGAAAGGCCGGGAAAAATATTTGGAATTCCCCGCCGGAGCGTATCGAAGATAGCGCAGACGGACTCTACAAGCTTTTTTCCCGGCATTTTCCCTTCCCTTGCGGAAATTACACAGAATTTTGTGGGTCAAATTTAGTGTGAGCGGGCACTAATCATAAAGGGAATCAATTTCCAGCAGGATATTCACCCCGTAATAAGCGGCCCCCACCAGATAAGAGTTGACGGGCGAGACGCCGCTATAACCGATGGGCAGGTCCCGTTTCATTTTATAAAAGGGCAGGGTATTCACCGCCGTCCGGAGTTTGTTCAGAAAATAATCCCCCGCGGCGGTATAATTGCCCTGGATAATGATCTTTGCCGTATCCCTCAGCAATATAACATTATGAATTACCACGGTAAAATACCGGACAACCTGATCGATCAAGGCGCAGGCAAAGGGATCCCCCTCATTGGAGGCGTCAAAAATATCCGCCATGGTTAGGTTATGAACCCGGGCCTTTTGATAAAGCACCGACTGGGGATAGTCGTCGAAGATCCGGTAGGCCCGGGCCAGGACCGTATCCGGCGAAACCATCGCCTCGAAGCATCCGTATCCCCCGCAGTGGCACTGGACATCCGAAAAGGGTTCCACGATCATGTGGCCGAATTCCCCGACAAAGCCGTTGATGCCGTGGATAAGCTGCCGGTGCTCCATGATGCTGCCCCCGGCGTAAGAGGTGGAGCTTATCACCACCTGGGAATCATAGACATGCTCATTGAGAATCATATCCGCGTATCCGGCCAGGCGGAGGTTGTTATCCACATGAATATCCGCGGGGAAAGGCAGGGCATTGGCCAAATCATCCCGCAGGGGCAAATTTTGTCCCCATTGGTGGTGAATGGTATAATGAATCAGCCCGTTATTGGCATCGATAATGCCTTCGCAGCCGATTACGACGGGGTGCAGTTTATCTAAAACAAGTTCCGAGCCTTTGGTCAGGCTGCAAATTAAATCCGCCATAACCTGAACCGCTTCTTTATAGGGGAGGCTCGGGGCGCACGGGGCGGATTGTTTGGTAATGACATTACATTTCAGGTCCATAAGGGCGCCGGTGATAACCTTGAGGCTGACGGTCAGGACAATCACCCAGGAAAAGGACGGGTTAAAGGCAAAGAGCTCCGGCTTTTTCCCCCCCGTGTCGGTGGAACTCCCCTTGCCCGTAGCCAGGACCATGCCCTTAGCCTCGAAGGCATTTACCACCTTGGTTACCGTGGTTTTGCTCAGGTTAATTTGGTTCGCAATCTCGGTAATGGACAGGATGTCCTTTTGCCGGAACATGGAGAGGATCAATTTTTGATTGTGGTATTTGATATTTCGGGGTTTGTTGCTTGTATTTCGCATATAACGCGGAGACAGGGGCATAATATCCTACTTATCCTATTTGTGAAGATTAACATATTATAATATAGAAGTGTCAAACCGGACAAGCCGGTATTTTATACAAAGTTAATAAATCACATTAATTAATTTTATTGACAAATTAAGCCGCCAGCCTTATACTATCCTGGCATTTATCATTATGACAAATGCGGATGATATTTGCGATCAGGGAATGGGGCGGTTCCGGATGACACTTGAAGCTTCCCGGGAGATGAAACAGGGGGCATTTCTATTGGTCGTTGACAATCACCATGCCCGTATTGACGAACTTCATGGCGAATATTATATGTTTATTGGCGAGGGTAAACCCCCCGCCGGGCCGGTGAAAAAACAAGCCCCGGACGAAATTTAGTAAAATGGCGGTTATTTTATGGAAGAAATCAGAGCCTTGTCCGCCCTGTTGCGGGTAAAAGAATTGGATCTCCGGGAAAATTTGCTGGTGCAGTGCCAGTACGCGGTAGACGGGGGCATGCATTCCGGCGGCGCCCAATCGGCTATCATCCCCCTGACGGCCCTTTATTACGGGGATATCCTGCGGTATAAGCCCCGGGAGCCGGCTTCTTCCGACCAGGATGTTTTTATCCTGAGCAAGGGCCACGCCGTGGCGGCATTGGCCGCGGTTTATGCGGAGGCCGGGTATTTTTCCAAGGAACATCTCAGGAATTCCCGCGGCTGGGACAGCCTGATCCGGGGCCATCCCGGGCCGATAATTCCCGGCGTTCCGGTGGCTACCGGGCCTTTGGGCCAGGGCATCTCCGTGGCCTGCGGGTATGCCCTTAAAAAAAAGGAAGAGGGCGAATTTGACGTTTATTGCCTTACCGGGGACGGGGAATTGCAGGAGGGGTCCTGCTGGGAGGGCATCCAATTTGCCGGGGAGCACCGCCTGGACAACCTGTGCCTTATTATTGATAAAAACAACGGCCAAAGCGACGATGTCCATAAACTGTTTTTAAGCGCCGGAAATTTATCCGGACGGCTGGAGGCCTTTGGCTTCCGGGTGTTCACGGTTGAAGCCGCCAATATCCCCCGGCTTTTGGAGTATCTGGGGGAATTCCGTTACGGCTCCCGGGACTCCCGGCCTACGGCGCTTATCTGCGAAACCCTCAAGGGTTTCGGCGGTTTTTCCATAAACGCCGGAAAACACAAGGCCAGCTTTTCCGGCGAGGAATTCGCCGCGGAAAGAAGCCTCCTGGCCCAGGCCCGGCGCCGCCGGATCCGGAATTTAAACGCCTTTGACCGGGAAAGGGTTAAGGCCCTGGCGGAAAAGATGGGTTATTCCCTCACCGAAGGGGAGGACGGGGGGATCGGGAACCTGATCCCCCGGGAAATTCCGGTCCAGGTGACCCAGGCTCCTTCCCGGGATAAGGCCCTGCATTACGATGCCGCGAAACTGCCGGATCCGGAAAAGGGCAAATCCTACGGCGCCACCGATATAGCCGCCGGTCTTGCCCGGGTATTCGCCGTGGACACCAATTTTTACACCATCGACGCGGACCTCTCCAACGTAAGCGGCCTTTATACCGGAACCGCCCAGACAAACCGTTACCACGCCCTTAACGTGGGCATCGCGGAATGTAACATGATGTGCATCGCCGAGGCCCTGGCCGCGGAGGGCGCCAATGTATGGGTCAGCACCTTCGGTCCCTTTTTTAACTGGCAGGCCTTCCGCCGGATCGCCGTCAGCTACCAGGAACGGCAGGAAGTTATAACCAAAGCCGGCGGCTGGCTTTCCGAAGGCCATAATCTGGACATCACCTTTTTATCCACCGCTTCTAATTTGGACACGACCGTCAACGGCGCCACCCATATGAGCAATGACGACATCTGTTTTGTCGGCAGCCTTGCCCATGTTAAGATAATCGACACCTGCTGCCCCCGGCAATTTCTTTCCGTTGCCCGCTGGATTGCCCAGGGAGGCCGGGGGCTTGTTTACCTGCGGGTGATGCGCAACCCCTCTCCGGCCCTTTATGATCCCGGCTATCTCTTTGAATACGGGAAGGGTTATTTCCTGCGCCGGGAAAGGGACCCCCAGGGGGTAATTGTCTCCAGCGGGCACGGGGTTATCGAAGCCCTGGCCGCGGCGGAACTGCTCTCCCAAAGGGGCCTTGGGGTTTCGGTGGTAGACATGCCCTCCTACGACGGGGAACTGCTGGGGAACCTTATCGAAGGGGGCGTTAAAATCCTCTTTGCGGAGCAAAACAACGGCGCCCTTTTTGATCGGTTCAGCCGGGACGCGCTAAAACGGGGGCTGTCCCTCCGGGCAGGACAGGTCAGGGCCCTGAATACCCGGGATTCCGGGGACGGGCTGCGTTTTATCCAGTCCGGTTCCTACCCCCAACTGATAAAAGCCCTGGGGCTAAGGGCCGAGGATATCGCCGCCGCCCTGAATTGACACCCCTTTTTCCGATAGGTAAAATAGAAGTATGAAAAATTTTCCCCTTTTAACCGGCTTAATTTTAGCCTTGCTTTTATTTTCCTGTTCCCGGACGGAGGAGCTTTCCCAGGAAGAATTGGAGGCCCATGCCCCCGAGGGCTTAAACGAGATTCTAGCAAAGACCGTCAGCAAACCCTGGCGGGGGGAAGAATTTGTTCCCGGCCTTCCCGGGGGAACCTGGAACGCGGGGCTCACCGAGGATCCCAAGAGCTTTAACCTCCTGGTGGCGGAACGGGATGCCACCACCGCGGGCATTGTGGGCAGGATGACCGACGCCCTGGTTGAATACGACGTGGTCAGGCGGGAGTGGAAACCCCGGATCGTCAGCCCCGAAATTGTAGTAAACGAGGAGGCGGGGACCCTGGATGTGATCTATACCCTGCGGGACGACCTCTATTGGAGCTTTTACGGTTCGGACCGGAAGGAGAAGGTCTCCAGCGACGATGCCGTCTTCTGGTATAACGAGATCGAGGGGGACCGGGCCTTTCAGAGTTCCTCCTATAACGGCCAGTTTCTTACCCTGGAAGACGGCAGCGAAGCCCATATCGACATAAGAAAAATAGACGACCGCCGTTTTGCCTTTCATTTTCCCCGGATCGTCGCCGATCCCCTGCTCCATACCAACCGGGACTTCGGCCCCCGGTTTATCTACGAAAGGGCAAAACAGGAGGGGGGCGTCCAGGGGGTGCTGGACCTTTTCAGCGTGGCGGATGATCCCAAAACCATTCCCTCCATGGGGCAATGGTTCCTGACCGAATACAGCCCGGGGCAGCGGCTGGTCTACAAACGGAACCCCGATTACTGGCAAAAGGACAGCACCGGTTATTCCATCCCCTACCCGGAGGAACTTATCGTCAAGATCCTGCCGGATACCAACACCCAGTTTCTCCTCTTTAAACAGGGGGAACTGGAAGGCTACGGTTCCCGGCCGGAAGATCTGGATGAACTTATCAATAAAACCGGCGCGGATTATACGGTGTTTAACGCCGAGGGCTCCCTCTCGGCCCAGTTTTGGAGTTTTAACCAGAACCCGCAAAACAAGGACACCCCCCAGTACGAGTGGTTTACCCAAAAGGAATTCCGCCAGGCCATGAGCTGCCTTTTAAACCGGGACCGGATCAACGCCCAGGTCTACCGGGGCCTGGCGGAGTCGAAGACCGATTTTTTCCCCTCGCCGAATCCCTACTATAACCCGGACATTACCCTGGATTATCTCTACGATCCTGCCCGGGCGGAGGAGCTTCTGGCCTCAATCGGCATTAAACGGGACAGCCAGGGGGTGATGCGGGACCGGCAAGACCGGGCAATAGAATTTGATCTTTCTATCGAGAGCGATGCAAACACTACCACGGATACGGCGTCGATCATTATGGACGAGGCGGCGAAGATCGGCATCAAGATAAATATCAGGACCCTTGATTTCCAGAAACTGGTGGAACAGCTCACCGGAACCTACGACTGGTCTTCCATCATCATCCGTTTTGGAGCCGCCCTTTTCCCGACCCAGGGTTCCAATGTCTGGCCTTCCACGGGAAACCTCCACCTCTGGCATCCCCTCCAGGAAAAACCCGCCACCGATTGGGAAGCCCGGGTAGATTACCTCTATAACGAGGGGAGTTATACTATAAACAAGGAAAAAGCCCGGGAAATTTGGGACGAGTACCAGCGGATCATCCTGGAACAATGCCCGGTGATCTACCTCGCCCGGCCCCGTACTTTTTACGCCCTCCGGAACCGGTGGGATTTTACCAACGTGTATTACGATAATATAAACAGCCTGGAAACTTCCTTTATTTATCTAAAACAATGAACCAAAAACCAGGGACCGGGGCTATTGTTTTTTTTGCCGCCCTTTTGCTCCGGCCCTTTTACCGTTTTAAACAGAGGGCGCCCCTCCTCTCCTATATGGCGAGCCGGTTTTTTACCATGGCGCTTATGCTTTTCCTCCTGGGTTTGGCGGTCTTCGGCCTGATGGAGCTTGCCCCGGGAGACATTGTAACCCGGCTGATGACCCAGCAGCTTTTTAGCGGGGAAAGCCGGGCGGGACGGGAGCAATGGGGCTTTAGCGAGGAACAGCTTGCGGGACAGCGGGCATCCCTGGGCCTGGACCAGCCCTTTTATATCCAGTACCTCCGCTGGCTGGAACGGGTCGTGGTCCACCATGATTTGGGGGTAAGCCTCATAAGCCGGGCGCCGGTCTCCTTTCTTATCTCCTCCCGGCTTTTTAACTCGGTACTCCTGAACCTCATATCCCTGGTGCTGATCACCTTCTTTTCCTTTTTCCTGGGGGTGTATTTTTCTACCAAGGCGGGAACAAAAACGGACCTGGCGGTAACCTTTTTCGCCCTGGTCCTCCACGCTTTTCCGGGGATTCTGCTCCTCATCCTGCTCCAGCTTTTTGCCTCCCTGACGGGCCTTTTCCCGGTAACCGCCTATCCCTCCTTCCCCTTTGCGGAGGCGCCCCTGCGTTTTACCTTCTCCTATATGCACCACATCTTTCTCCCCCTCCTGGCCTCTTTCCTGGGGGGCATAGGGGGAACCCTGCGGATGATCCGGGCGACCATGCTGGATCAACTGGGGCAGCCCTATATCATGAGCCTCCGTTCCCGGGGCATCCGGGAATGGCGGGTCTACTTCCACCACGCCTTCCGCAACACCCTCAACCCCTACATTACCGGGAGCGCCAACCTTCTGGCGGGCCTTTTTTCGGGGTCCCTCATCCTGGAGATCATCTTCGCCTACCCCGGCATAGGCCGGCTCATGTACGAGGCGGTGATCCAGGAGGATATTAACCTGGTGCTTTCCAACATCATGTTCGTCTCCTTTTTGGTTTTGCTGGGGATGGTCCTGGCGGATATCATCCTGGCCCTGGTGGACCCCCGGATACGTTACGGGAAGGGTTAATATGGCGTTCCGGGGAGGTATAGGGTTATGAAAAAATTTCTCGCCTATCTCCGTTTGCGGCCCCTGGGGATGGCCTCCCTCATCCTCCTGCTGCTCCTCTATATCATGATGACCTTCGCGGAGTTTTTTGCCCCCTACGGGCAAACCAGATCCTTCGCGGACAAAACCTACCATCCGCCGAATACGCGTTTTTACCGGGGAAAATTCCAGGCCCAGGAAGCCCGGGTGGTGAACACGGTGAACTGGAGATACGCCATGGTCCGGGACCGCTACGAGGGGGTGGTGTTTTTGGGCCGGGGGGAACCGTATAAACTCTGGGGGCTTATCCCCGCGGACCGGCACCTCTTTACCACCCCGGCGGGGTCCTACCCGGTGTTTCTCATGGGGGCGGATCACCTGGGGCGGGACCTTTTTTCCCGGATCGTCTACGGGAGCCGGATATCCCTGACCATAGGCTTTATCGCCACCGCCATTTCCCTGGTTTTGTCCATCCTGCTCGGGGGCCTTGCCGGTTATTTCGGGGGGAAAACCGACTGGACCATCATGCGGTTCTCGGAATTTTTCATGCTCATCCCCGGGCTCTACCTTATCCTTTTTCTCCGCTCCCTCCTGTCCACCACCATGGACTCGGGCCAGTCCTATATGATGATCACCCTCATCCTCTCCCTGGTGGGATGGCCCGGCTCGGCCCGGACCATCCGGGGCATGGTCCACGCCATCAAGCGGGAGGAATTTGTCCAAAACGCCCAGCTTGAGATGATCCCCGCGCCGGTGATTATCTCCGGGCACATTATCCCCCAGATTGCCAGCCTCCTTATCGTCAGCATCGCCCTTTCGGTCCCCGGCTTTATCATGACCGAAACCACCCTTTCCTACCTGGGCCTGGGAATCGTGGACCCCGCGGTCAGTTGGGGCTCCCTCATCAAGCGGGATATCTCTACCCTAAGCAACCTCCGCAACTACCCCTGGCTCCTTTTGCCGGTCTGGTTCCTCCTGGGGGTAACCCTGGGGTTTAACTTTATCGGCGACGCCCTCCGGGATTTTTACGATCCTTACCATTATATGAGCCGGAAAAAGAGGGCATCCCCGGCGGCCGGGCCGGCGGCTCCCCCTTCCTCCCGGGACTCCCCTCCCCCGCTGCTCGAAATACGGGACCTTTCGGTTGCCTTTTCCGTCCGCCGGGGCAAGGCCATGGCGGAACTTCAGGCGGTACGGGGGGTGTCCCTCAGCCTGGACCGGGGGGAGATCCTGGGAATTGTGGGGGAAAGCGGGTCGGGAAAAAGCGTTACCACCCAGGCAATTCCGGGGCTGCTTCCGGGGAATACCGCCGTAAACGGTTCGATCCGGTACGAGGGGAGGGAACTGCTGGGTCTTGGGACAGCGGCCCTCAGGGAATACCGGGGGAAAAGGATCGGCATGATCTTCCAGGAACCGGGCCGTTCCTACGATCCCCTGCAAAACATGGGGAAGGTCTTTCTGGAGACCTTCCGGAACAGCGATCCCGGGATCACCCCGGGGGCTTCCGCGGAAAAGGCCGCGGCCCTCCTGGCGGAAACCGGCCTGGAGGACGGCCGGGAGCGGCTCTCCAACTTTCCCCACCAGTTCTCCGGGGGCCAGCTCCAGCGCATCGGCATTGCCCTGGCCCTGGCCCAGGGCTGCGAACTCCTCATCGCCGACGAACCCACCACCGCCCTGGATGTAACCATCCAGAAACAGATCGTGGAACTCCTCAAATCCCTGCGGGAAAAACGGCGGATCGCCATTATCTTTATCAGCCACGACATAGACCTGGTGGCGGATATTTCCAACCGGATCCTGGTGATGTACGGGGGTTTGGTGATGGAGGCCGGGGAGGCCCGGCGGATCG
>JAITRD010000126.1 GCA_031288575.1 Treponema sp.
CGTACATAGCGGATTATTTTATAAGGAACCGGAGCCTTGAAGAAGAATCGCCGGTTCATTCGGATGAAAACAGGCTTGTTATCCGGGGCCGGCTTGAGATAGAATACCCCTGGTGATTATTTTGAACCAAGAGGGGGAGGCGTTTGATGATTAATGTTCTGGTGTTATGCGATGACCATTGGCATCCCGCTGAAGTAATAAAAAGGGGATTAGGGAGCCTTAAGGGCGGTTTGTTTGCCTTTGATTTTGTGGAGGATGCCAAGGATATCCTTACCCCGGGGATGCTTAAATCCTATCCGGTCATTATCAACTGCAAGAGCGATAATATAACCGCCGCTAATAACGCGCCTTGGTTTGAGGACGGGGTTACCGAGGTTGGGGTTAAGGAGTTTCAGGAGTATGTCTGCGGCGGCGGCGGGTTCCTTTCGATCCATTCCGCCAATGCCGCAAAAAAAGGGACGCCCTACAGCGATTTTGTAGGGAATGGTTTTTTGGGGCATCCTCCGCGGTGCAAAATCGATGTTTTAATAACCGGCGACCATCCTATCGTAGAGGGGGTGGGGAATTTTTTTATCCGGGATGAACATTACCAATTAGATTATTTTGCCGCCGGCGCGGTAGAACTTTTTTATACAACTTCGGAAGCCGGAGGGCGGCAGATCGGCGGATACGCGCAGGAAATGGGCAAGGGCAGGCTTTGCGTAATGACCCCTGGGCATATCCTTGCCGTGTGGGAACATTCCTCCTTTCAGCGGCTGCTTCTTAACGCCCTGCGCTGGTGTATCAAACAATAGGCTAAGGATAAGCCGGTCCCTTTGATGGCAAAACCAGCCCTCCGGCTGGTTTTGCCCGTGCCCCGCCGGATCTCCGGCCCGCGCGTAAACCGGGTAGTATGACCGGGCCGAAGATCCGCAACTTCCTGTTAAACGTTAAACGGGCCGCCCCGGGGCAAGCGCGAACCGAGGTTCGGCGGATATTAACCCGGCCCGCCGCGTAAAAAATTTAAGCCCTTGATTTTTTTATATCAAATCCTATACATTGTATATTAGGAGTATAAAAATGGCTCAGGTTAATATCCGCATTGATGACGCCTTAAAGGAAGAAGCGGATAGCCTCTTTGAGGAATTAGGGATGAATATGTCCACGGCCTTTACTATTTTTATCCGCCAGGCTCTCAGGCAGCGGGGTATCCCCTTTGTTATCACCGCCGAGCCGGAGCCTGGCCCTTTGCCGGTCAAAGGGCTTGAATCATCAAATAAAAGATAACTTGCGGGGCGTTTATTGTGGCATACATAAAAAATCTCTTTGATAAAAATTTTCTGGAATATGCTTCCTATGTGATTAAGGATCGGGCCATTCCTGACCTGGAAGACGGCCTGAAGCCGGTTCAGCGGCGGATCCTCCATTCCCTTTTTGAAATGGACGACGGAAAATTCCACAAGGTGGCCAATGTGGTGGGCCACTGCATGAAGTACCATCCCCATGGGGACGCCTCTATCGGCTCCGCCCTGGTGGTGCTGGCGAATAAGGATTTTTTTATCGACCGCCAGGGGAATTTCGGCAATATTTATACCGGGGACGATGCCTCCGCCGCCAGGTATATTGAGTGCCGGGCAACAGCCCTGGCAAAGGATGTTTTCTACAATCCGAAGCTTACCCCGATGGCCGATTCCTATGACAGCCGTAATAAGGAGCCCGTCCTTTTCCCCGCCAAGATCCCCGCGGTCCTGGTGATGGGCGCCGAAGGCATTGCCGTGGGGATGTCTACCAAAATTTTGCCCCACAATATCCTTGAGGTATTGGAGGCGGAAAAGGCCTGCCTTTTGGGGAAAAAATTCCAGCTCTACCCGGATTTTCCCACCGGAGGCCTGGTGGATGTATCGGACTACCGGGACGGAAACGGCAAGGTTCTGGTCCGGGCGAAATTGGACACTTCGGACTCTAAACGCATTGTCATACGGGAACTGCCCTTTGGTTCCACCACCGAAAGCCTTATTGAAAGCGTGGAAAACGCCGCCAAGGCGGGACGGATCAAAATTCAGCCGCCTATCAACAATTATACCACCGACAAGGTGGAGATTGAAATTAAACTTGCCCGGGGCGTCTATTCCGAAGAAACCGTGGACGCTCTTTTTGCCTTTACCGAATGCGAGCAGTCGATTTCGGTGAATCTCCTGGTAATCAGGGATAACCTTCCGGCGGTGATGACCATCACTGAAGTGATTCAGCACCATGCGAAACAACTGGTCAAGATCCTCACCAAGGAACTGGAACTTGAAAAAAGGGAATTATTGGACAAGTACCACCAGCGCAACCTGGAACGGATCTTCATTGAGGAGCGGCTTTATAAGGCAATCGAAAAAATGAAGACCGCCGAGGGGGTTAAAAAGGCGGTAATCGACGGTTTCAAGCCCTTTCTTAAAGAGATAGGCCCCCGGGGGGTAAGCGACGAGGATACGGAACGCCTTCTGCGGATCCCCATCCGGCGGATATCCCTCTATGACATCAATAAAGCCCGGGCGGAGATGGCGGAAATCCAGGCCCGGGTCAAGGAAATTAACGGCCACCTGAAAAACATTGTTGCCTACACGGTGGGTTTTCTGGAGGGCATCATCAATAAAGTCAAAGCCGACGAAGAAGTAGGCAGGGGGGAACGGAAAACCAGGGTCGGCAAATTCGATAAGGTGGACGTAAAGGAGGTGGTGAAGCGGGATCAGGAACTCAAATACGATGCCCAAACCGGCTACCTGGGAACCGCCGTCGCCGCCGGGAAGGTAGCTGAAGTTTCCCCCTTTGACCGGATCTTGACGGTCAAACAAAACGGCGTTTATACCGTGACGGATCTGCCGGAGAAGGTCTTTGTCGGGCCCGGCGCCTGGTGGGTTGGGGTGGCGGATAAGGAGATCCTTTCCAATTTGGTCTTTACCGTGATTTATAAAGAGGCCGCCACGGGTTATCCCTATATTAAGCGCTGTGTTATCGAGGGGTGGATCATGAATAAGGAATATTCCCTGGTCCCTGAGGGATCGGAGGTCCTCCATGTGGATACCCGGCCTAAATTTGCCTTTACCGCCCATTACGCGCCTAAGCCCCGGCTTAAGGTGACCAAGGAAAGCTTTAAAGCCCAGGATTACCTGGTCAAGGGGCTTAAAGCCGGCGGGGTGCGTCTTGCGGCTAAGGAAATCCTCCGGATAGAATGTAAGTAGGGGAGAGATGTATGGAATCCATGGAAAATTCGCCTGTTCCGGCGGATGCCGGCATTGTTTTTGATACCGCTTCGGGCATTTCCGAAGAAGAGCAGCGGGAGATCCTCGCCGGGATAGAAGGGCTTGCCGGGAAAGGCCGGCCCCTTCCCGCTCCGGAGCCCCTCAAGGGGGCGGCAAAAAAACGGGGCGTCCTTTTCCCGCTCCTGGTAAACGGTTTTGCCCTCCTGTTGCTGGGGGGCGGGTTTTTCGCCCTTTTTGTTTCCCACGGGGAGAATGCTTTGGAACTGCGGGAGAATTCCGCGGAACTGGGCTTTACGGAACGGCGCTTGATAGAAGAGATACGCCAGGAAACCGCCGGTAAGCTTAAGGAAAAGGAACAGGAAATTTCCGCCATGATGGCCAAGCTTGCGGGGATCGACAGGGAACTGCAGAACCTGCAGGCTTCCCTTGACAAAAAGCTGGAAGACAAGGAAGGGGAACTCCGCCGGATCATGGGCGAGGAGTTTGACGCGGAACGGCAGCGGCTGGCGGCCCGGAATTTGTCCGAAGCGGCGATAGTCGAGGAGATGCGTAAATTTGACGAACAGCGGATCCTCCGGCTTAACGAGGACCTTGCCGCCTACCGGCAGCAACTGGAGGCGGAAAAAACCGCCTCGGAAAGCAATTTCCAGCGGCTCCAGGAAGAATACCGGAACAGCCTTATCGCTTTGCAAAATGAACGCAGCCAGATTTTGGAAGCCTCCCGGGCCCGGGAAGCGGCCCTTTATGCCCAGGCGGAAAAACGCATCGGCGAATTATCGGCCCTCTACGAACAAAGCAGCGCCGGTTTGAACAGCGCCCGGGAAGAGCTGTCGCGTTTAACCCAGGAGCAGGAACAGTCCGTCCTGATTGAAAGGCAGCTCAACGGGCTTTATACCGAGGTAAACCGGCAGATCCGGGAGGGCCTCTTGCGGGAAGCCGCCGGGACCCTGGGAAGCATGCGGGAATTTCTGAATACCCCTTTCTTCCAGTATACCCGCCCCTTCCAGTCCCGGAGGGAATCCCACCTGGCCGCTGTCGGCGCCCTTTCGGAAATTGTTGCCGCCCTGCAAAACCGGGAAGATCCCCCCCCTCCGGCTGCCGTCCCGGCGGACAACTCCGCCGAAACCGCCGCCTATGAAAACACCATTGCCGGACTCCGGGCCGAGAATGCCCGGTTGGAACAGGCCGTAAATGATCAGCGGCAGACCATTGCCGCCTACACCTCCGAGGGGACGAGTTTGAGCCGGCAGCTTACGGAATTTGAAAAAACCATCGCCGGCTTGCGGGAACAAACGAGGGAACTTGAGCAAAACCTGCGCAGCCGGAATAACGAAGCGGCGGATTTGAAAAGCCAGGTTACGAACCTGCAAAACCAGGCCGCCCTTCGGGAGCAAAACCTGCAGAACCGGGAAACCGAAATGACCGCCCTGAAGACCCAGGCGGCAGCCCAGGAACAGCGCCTGCAAAACGAGATTGCCGCCCTGAGGACCCAGGCGGCGGCCCAGGAACAGCGCCTGCAAGGCGAACTTTCCACCCTGCGGGCCCAAAACGCCTCCCAGACAAGCATGCTTACGGAAAAAGACGCCTCCATTACCCGGCTTACCGCTGAAAGAACCAAGCTGGAAGAGGA
>JAITRD010000136.1 GCA_031288575.1 Treponema sp.
ATCCCCCGCGTTGATATTGAGGGTGGTGGTCATCATGGCGACCACGTCGGGATCGGTAATCGTGGCGCCGTAACCTATGGGAAGCCAGGTGTCGGCATATTCAAGCCCCTTGTTCCGGCCGCGGACAAAATGTTCCCGGGGAGCCAGCAGGAAGGCCCGCACATCCTCGGGGCGTTTTAATTCCGCCGAGTCCACAAAGGCCTTGGCTAAATTCCAGCGCTCTTCCAGAAAGGCGGGAAGGTCGTTACGGTTGCTCCGCATCCAGGAGAGCCAGACTTCTTTAGTCTCAATAGGCATGGATTGGGCAAAAGCCGGGCCGTTATACTTTTGCGCCTCCGGCAGGGTTTCGTAGGCCGGGCCGTCGTATTCGGGAGTGTCGGCCTCCGTTTCCAGGGCGCCCTCTGCCGGTTCCTCCGCCGTGTACTGGGCCTCTTCATAGGCCGCTACCCGCTCGGATGTGGAAGAAACCACCAAAGGGAAAGCCAATCCCGCGATAAAACCAATAATCAAGCCTCCCGTTAAAACAATGATAACAGGGGCGGAAATCGAAGCGGATATCCATTTCATATTAAAAAACCTAAAAAAAGTCTAAAAAAATATCCGGCTTCTGTCAATGAACGAAAAAAAATATTTCCGCCCCGGAAAGGGGAAGGCCCCTAATGCCGTCCCCCCGGGCTAAAGGCCGCCGGCGTCCCGCCGCCTTTTTTAAGCTTTTGTTGACAGTTTTCAATGCTTTATGTTAAGAGGAAGCCGGCAGGGTCATCAGGGCAATGATAAACGCCGTAAAGTGATTTTTTGGGAAAATTATTCTTAGGGGTTTTGGGACAGGCTCAATTGTGCATGAGTTTGGTATTTGTTATACTGGATTTATATGAAAAATGCTAAACTAATCGCTCTATTTTTTCTTTCAGTGGCGGGTATTTCCTATGAACTTTATGTGATGCGGATCTTTTCCGTGGGGGGCTGGTCTAATTTTGGTTCCCTGGTTATTTCCACGGCCCTTTTGGGGATCGGCCTTTCGGGGATAATCCTGACCCTCCTGGAAGAATGGGTGATTAAGCGGATCGATGCTATCCTCCCGGCCCTGGCCGTAAGCCTTCCCCTGCTTTTAGCCCTGGCGGTTTTCGCGGCCCAAATGGTACCCTTTAACCCGGTTTTTCTGGCCTCCGATCCCCGGCAGTTATGGTTTATCGGGGCCTATTATATCATTTACGGGACTCCCTTTTTTGTCATTGCCGCTTTTACCGGGGTAAGCTTTATCGCCCTGCGCCGGGAAATCCAGAAGGTTTATTTCTGGAACATGATTGGCTCCGGGGTGGGGGGCTTTTTTATCATCCTGTTTATGTTTTTCCTCCCCCCCCAATACCTTATCCTGCCTATCCTGATTTTATCCCTCATTGCCGCCCTTTTTGCCTCCGTAACCAGGGATAAAGAAGGGGGACCTCCCCGGTTTCCCCTTATCCGCCTTCTGGCCCTGATGCTTTCCGTTACCGGGTCCCTTTTTTGCGTCTTTTTTGGGGGCAATATCCGGGTTTCCGATTATAAGGATATCAGCTATGTGCGGAAATACCCGGATCCCAAGCTGGTGCACCATTCCTACGGCCCCGGGGGGGAACACCATGTTTACGCTTCCCAGTATTTTCATTTTGCCCCGGGCCTTTCGGACAATGCCGCCCTGCGGATCCCCGCCATGCCTACCCAGCCCTACTGGGGGCTTTTTGTGGACGGTTCCGGCCCCATCGGGATTATGGGGAACCTCCGGGAAAACGAGCGGGCCTACATGGATTATCTGCCCATGGCGGCCCCCTATATCACCATTACCCGCCCCGATGTGCTGCTCGTCAACCTAAGCGGGGGGATTAACGCCCAGATTGCCCGGTATAAGGGAGCCCGGAAAATAGACATTGTGGAACCCTCCCGGGAGATGATCCGGCTTTTGCGGGACGATCCGAATGTTTCCCGGTTTACCGGGGGGCTCCTTAATGCCGAAGAGGTTAACCTTATTCAAGGGGAGGGCCGGGCCTTTTGCGTGGATCATGAAAGGAGTTACGATCTCATCGAAATAAGCCTGGTAGATTCCATCGGGCTTTCTAATTCCGGGGGATATGCCATTCACGAGGATTTTAAATACACCGTGGAGGCCTTTAAGGAGTACCTGACCAGCCTCAAGGAGGAAGGGGTCCTGTCCGTTACCGTCTGGGACCGGCTGAATCCGCCCCGGAATGTGCCTAAACTCCTCAATACCATCATCACCGCCATGAAGGAATCGGGGATGGAAACGCCGGAACAAAACCTCTATTCCTTCGGCCTGTTTATGGCTACTTCCACCATCCTCGTAAAAAACGGCGCGTTTACCGAAGGGGAACTGCAGGATCTTAACAATTTTGTGCGGACCCGGTCCTTTGAATTCCTTTATGTTCCCGGCATGGAGCTTCCCCAGCGGGACATCAGCCTCCTTATAGACGCCTACAGCCGCCATTTTGAGGGCCGGCAGGAAGAGGCGATGGAGAGTTTTACCAACGCCGATATGTACCGGGCCATTATTCCGGAATTTTTTGCCGGGAACGGGAAAACCATCGAAGGCCGTTATGTCTTTGACATCCGGCCTATCCGGGATTCCCGGCCCTATTATTCGGGGTTTTTAAAGCTGCGGAACCTGCCCCTCTATATCGATCAGTTGGAGGATATTTCCGAAGAATGGGGGTATCTCCTGCTCCTGGGGCTGCTGATCCAGGCTTGTATTTTCGGGTTTATCGTCATTGTTATCCCCCTCATCGGCCGCCGGAAGACCCTTTTTAAAAACCGCCGGGGAACCCTGGGGGTTATCTTTTATTATGCCGGCCTGGGTTTGGGCTATATGCTGATTGAAATTTACCTGATCCAGCGCCTGGGGACATTCCTCTCAAACCCCACCTATTCCGCCAGCATCGTCATTACGGTGATGCTTCTCTGTTCCGCCTTGGGAAACCTCGCAAGCGGTTTATTAAAATCCTTCCGCCCCGTCCTGGTGCCTGTTTCCTGCCTCCTGATTGCCGCCGGCCTGTGCTTTTATATCTTTGGCCTGGAAAATTTCCTGGCCCGCTTCCTGTCCGCGTCCCTTCTCCTCCGGATCTTAGCTTCGGCGGCCATTATCGCCCCGGTGGCTTTTTTTATGGGAACCCCCTATCCCAATGGCCTGGACAGCCTTCAGGAAAACAAACCCCACCTTTTGCCCTGGGCCTGGGGAATGAACGGCGGCCTTTCCGTGGCGGGCAGCGCCCTGGCGCGGCTCCTTGCCGTAACCAGCGGGTTTCCCGCGCTTTTGGGGGCGGGCGCCCTGGTCTATATCATGGTAGGCTGCCTTTTCCCGGTTAACCTGAAAGGAAAGGTCAAGCAGGACCAAAATCTTACGGAACAATAAGGCCGACTGGACGGGCAAAATTCCCATGAGGGGCAGAGGACCCTACGGGTCCTTTGACCGAAGCTTTGCGCCATCTGACCCTCAAAGACAACGACAAAACCTTCTCGTGCAAAGCAAGTGTGTCCCTCATACAGGGCTCCTGCATTTACTTTTAATTTAAGCTGCAAAGGAAAAGCCGATAATTGCAGAGCAATTAAACCGCTCACTACCCCTCCCTTGCAACAGACCGTCCGCTATTCCTCCATCATCAGAAAGATTTTCCCCCCTCAAGGGACCCGCCTTTACCGCCTAAACCTCCCCCAGCAGAACAATAAGGCCGGCCGGGCGAGCAAAATTCCCATGGGGGACACTTGACCGAAGCTTTGCACCATCTGATCCTCAAAGACCAAGACAAAACCCTCTTGTGCAAAGCAAGCGTGTCCGCCATGGGAATTTTGCTCGCCCGGCCGGTCATTTTTGTTACGCTTCAAGAGTGGGTTATAAAAAGTAAATGCGGGAGCCCTGGCCCCTCATGGGAATTTTGCCCTCCCAGCCGGCCATTTTTGTTACACTTTACTTGACTATCTTTTTTGAGGGGATCATAATAAGCTATGATTGATTCTTCCGCGTTGCAGAAGTATTCTCTTTTTGGCGGGCTTTTAGCGGAGCAGATCAATAAAATACTTCCCCTTATGGAACAGGAATCCTATGAAACCGGTATGGATATTATGGTTGAGGGGGATCGGAATGACAAAATCCGGTTTATTCTGGACGGCAGGGTAGCGGTGCTCAAAGACGGGGTTGTCCTTTCCGAATTAGGGGAGGGGGATGCCTTTGGGGAGATGGAGGTGCTGGACGTGAT
>JAITRD010000138.1 GCA_031288575.1 Treponema sp.
AATACCCCGGAGCTCTGCTCCGGCTCAAATAATGCAACGCCTACAAAAATTTGGTATTAAACCAGACGGTATTATAAATTTCCTATCGAACGAGCCTCCCCCAAATGGGGCAACGATTAGGATACCCCGGAGTTCTACTCTAAACTTGACCCACAATTCAGGCGGTAAATTTACTGCCCAAGGGGGTGTTATCCCCTTTCAGGCTAAATTTGACCCACTTTGCCTGAGCAGACCCACAGGAGAGGGGGAAAGGCCGGGGGAAATATTTGGAATTCCCCGCCGGAGCGTACCGAAGGTAGCGGAGGCGGACTCTACAAGCATTTTTCCCGGCCTTTTCCCCTCCCCGGCGGGTATGCTCAGGCAAAGCGGGGCAACTTTAACCCTTTTGAGGGCATTAGACAGCGCCGCGGATAAAAAATTCTTAAACAACCGGGTTCCCGGCCAATTCCTTATCCCGCAGGGTTTTAAGATAGGATGAGGGAGCGGCCAAGCGGATCTTTTTGTATATCCGGGAAAAATAAAAGGGATCCCGGTAACCGGCCAGGGAAGCCGCTTCCCGGATAGACATCTCCGGGTTGTCGGCGATAATCCGCTCAAAACGCTGTATCCGCTTGAGGATGCAAAATTCCTTAAAACTCAGGCCAAAGCGCCGTTTCATTGAATGGGAGATAGCGGAGCGGCTTCGTTTCATCGCCGCGGCAATCCGGCCGAGATCGGCGGTTTCGGTAATGTGGGATTCAAACCACCGGGCCACATTTTCCGCAAGCCCGGGCTGTTTTATCTGTATATATTCCCGGTTAACCAAAAAAGAGATAAGTATAGAAAAAAGACGGCATATATTTTCCAGGGTATCCCGGTCAAAAAAGGGATGCCGGGAAAAGGCCTGGATCAGCGGCCCGCATTCGGTGCCGCTTTCCGTTAAAAGCCGCAGCAGTGATTCGGGCAGCTCCTTACGGCTTCTAAAATGGTCCATCCGGACGTACCCGATGAGTACCCCTCCCAGCTTAATAGGCATCACCGCTTCCGCAAGGCCCGCGTAACAATGGTAAACCATGATTTCAAATTCCGGTTTCCGCTGTTCCCAGGCCAGCACAACCTGCCGGCAGCAGCGGGCCCGGGGCAATTCTTCGCGGATCAAGGGGTAGAAGGGGCAACTGGAGCTTTTGAGCCCCGCTAAAAGTTCATCCATCCCGGCAGAGAATATCCTGATTTGTATTTTAAAACACAGGGCAAAATTGTCGATAAGCTGCCGGGCTTCGTCATGGAAATAAAATTCACTATTTTTTGTCATTCCCTAACCATAATGCGGCGGTGCATATTTGTCTATGATTTTTACCCTTTAAGTCATGGTTTCCTGTGCCGCCGGATATTATCTTTATTTATAGCAAGTAAGGGAGGATTAGATGCATTCCGACGCTTTATCCCTGCTCACCGGGATAATTCATCAATTTTTACTTTACGGGGACTTTGAGGAGGTTTATGCCTTCGGGTCCGGTCATATCAACGATACTTTTGTATCCCGCTGGAACCAGGGAGGAATCAAAGTCCGGTATATTCATCAAAGGATAAACAGCCGGATATTTCTCCGCCCGGATCAGGTAATGGACAATATCCATCGGGTTACCGCCCATATTGAAGCAAAGTTGAAAACCGCGGGCATAACGGAACCAAGCCGCCGGACCCTGACGGTGGTTCCCGCCTGGGACGGCAAGCCCTGGGTGCGGGACGAAGAATGCGGCTGGTGGCGGACCTATCTGTTTATCGAAAATACCCATGCCGGGGAATTTGCCGCCACCGCCGAAGAAGCGGCCCTTCTGGGCAAAAGCGTCGGCTGTTTCCAAAAGCAGCTTGCGGATCTTCCCCCGCCCCGGCTTTATGAAAGCATCCCGAATTTTCATAACATGGAAACCAGGTACCACCGCTTTTACGACGCCCTGGGCAAGGATGTATTAAACCGGGCCGCGGAAGTTAAAAACGAAATCCAGTTTATGGAGGAAAACAAGGACCGGGGCCTTCTTTTGATCCATGCCCTCCGGGAAGGGCATATCCCCGAACGGATTTGCCACAATGACACGAAAATGAACAATATCCTCATCGACAATGAAAGCGGGGAAGCCCTCTGCCTGGCGGATCTGGATACGGTTATGCCGGGCACGGTCCTCTCGGACTTTGGGGATCTTATCCGTACCGTTACTGCCGGCGCCGCCGAGGATGAACAAAACCTGTCCCGGGTTGATTTTGATTTGGTCTTTTTTAAAGCCCTCCTCATGGGTTATTTGGAGGAGGCGAGGGAATTTTTGACCCACGAAGAAAAAAAGCTGCTCCCCGAAGCGGGCCGGAGCATGACCCAAATCATGGCCCTGCGGTTCCTCACCGATTACCTTGAGGGAGACCATTACTACCATATTCTGCGGAAAACCCATAACCTTGACCGCTGCCGCAACCAGATAGCCCTGATGAAATCCATGGATTCAAAATGGGACAAGGTAATACGGATATGCGGGGAAGCCGGGATTTAAAGACGGAGCCGGGCTTCTTCAGGGCATTCCCGGAAATAGGCGGATAAGCGGGCGGCCATGGCGGAAAGGGTTGTTTCCCGGTTCAGAAGGGTTTTTACATGGTTGGCCCATTTCAGGTTGTCGCAAAAATAGGCGAAAAAGCGGCGGGCCCGGCTTAGGTGAAATTCCCGGGGCTGGTATTGGGCCAGGAGGTCCAGAAAGCGGCGGGCGGTTTCTTCAAGGTTAATAACCCCGGGGAGGGGGGAGGAGGCCGCGCCTTCCATGGCCCGGGCCTGGGCAAAAACCCAGGGACAGCGGACCGCGAGGCGGCCCACCATAAGGGCGTCCCAGGTCCCGGCATTTCCGGCGGCATTTCCCCCGGCCGCCCGGCGGGCCAATTCTCCGGCGGAGGCAATATCCCCGTTTCCCGCCACCGGTATACGCAAAAGGGCCCGCAGCCGGGGTATATACTCCCAGCGAGGACGGCGCTTAAATTTTTCCCGGGAGGTCCGGGGATGGAGGGTGACAAGGTCAAGCCCTTCCCCCTCAAGGCGCCGGCAAAAAGCCGCCAGGTAATCAAAATCATCCTCCGGGCCAATCCGCAATTTGACGCTCAAACGCTTCTTTACCCGCCGGCGGACCAGGGCGATCAGGGCGCCGGCCCGGTCGATAGAGGCCATCCAGCCCGCGCCGGCGCCGGTTCTGACAATGGCCGGGGCGGAACAGCCCATATTAAGGTCGATCCCGGCGCATGGTTTTTGGTCCAAAAGGGCCGCGGCCCCCGCTATCTGTTCCGGGTCGGAACCCACGAGCTGGTACACCACCCGGTCCGGGCAGGGCGCCCCGTCAATATAATAAGATTCAAAGGGCCCGCCGCCCAATAAAGCCCCGGCGCTGATCATCTCGGTGAAATATTCATCACAGCCCCCAAAGCCTTCGATAAGTTCCCGCAGGGCCCGGTGACTTAATTCCGCCATAGGTGCTAGCATGAAGGGCATCGGCATAGTATAATAATATTGAGTTTTAACGAGAAAAGAAAAGAAGCAAAAAGGCCATCGGATTGTATCTTGACTAATAATTTCCTATGGCATAGATTATATAAGAAGAGGAGCGTACCGCATGATAGCAAAGAGTGATATGCCCAACATTAATGATAAACCACCTGAAGGGGCAAAGCCCGAAGGCGGCGCTTACCGGGATCTTGTAGTTGATGATTCCATGTTTATCGCGAAACAGCTTGGTCAGATTTTTACCTCCGAAGGGTTTGAAGTTGCGGGCACCGCCGCTGACGGAGCCCAGGGAGTAGAAAAATACAAAGAATTGCACCCGAATGTTGATTTGGTCACCATGGATATCACCATGCCGGTAATGGACGGTGTTTCTGCTCTGGAGAAAATTCTGGAATTTGACAAAAACGCGGTGGTAATCATGGTGAGCGCTTTGGGCAAAGAGGATGTGGTTAAAAAATCGCTCCTCATGGGGGCAAAAAGCTATATTGTTAAGCCCCTGGACAGGAAAAAGGTGCTGGAGCGGGTCATTTCCGTTCTTAAACGGTAATATTAATGCTGGTTGCTTGTTGTTGCGTGCTATTAAAAATAGTATAACAATTTTTTGGCTTCCTCAGATTTTTACAATACATAATTATGGGACAAGGTGTGGTGAGGTCCTATTATGAAAACTCATGCTATTGCTGATTTTATATATTGTCTGCATGCGGATATCAATAGCCCCGATCTTTTTGAGGGGATCTGGCCTATTCCTGAAGGGGTTTCCCTTAACTGCTATGCGGTGAAGGGAGAAAAGATCGCCCTTATCGACCTTGTCCGGGACTGGGCCGACGCGCCGGGGCAGTTGGAAGCGGACCTTTCCGCCCTTGGGCTGGATTTTAACGTGGTGGATTACCTGATCCTGAACCATCTGGAACCGGATCATTCCGGCTGGCTCCGGGCCTTTCGGGAGCGGAACCCCCGGGCGGAGATTATCGCCACCGCCAAGGGCATTAACCTGGTTAAATCCTTTTACAAAATAGAGACCGGTCTGCGGGCGGTTAAGGACGGGGATACCCTGGATCTGGGAAACGGTAAGACGCTCCAGTTTTTTGAAACCCCCAATATCCACTGGCCCGAAACCATGGTAACCTGGGAACCCCTTTCGGGAACCCTCTTTCCCTGCGACGCCTTCGGTTCCTTCGGAGCCCTGGGCGTCTTTGACCGGGAACATCCCCGCAGCCGGGTTTTTGACGACGAATTTACCGAAGCCGAACACGCCTTTTTCGAAAAAGAGACCCTCCGGTATTACGCCAATATTGTTTCTTCCTTTTCCTCTTTTGTGGAGCGGGCGGTACAAAAGCTGGGGGGCCTGGATATCCGCTGCGTCGCGCCAAGCCACGGTTTGGTATGGCGGAAAAATCCCCAAACCATCATTCAACGCTACCTGAAATACGCTTCCTATGCCAAGGGAAACGCGGAAAAGGAAATTTCCGTTATTTGGGGCTCCATGTACGGCAGTACCAAGGAAGGGGTGGATGCGGTGATCCGGGGCATCGAAGCCGAGGGGGTGCCCTACTCTTTGCACCGGGTCCCGGACGAAAATGTTTCCTATGTGCTGGCGGACGCCTATAAAAGTTCAGGAATCGTCCTGGCCATGCCCACCTATGAATACGCCATGTTCCCCCCGATGGCCTACGTGCTGGACATCTTCCGCCGCAAGCATATCACGGGCAAAAAAGTCCTGCGGATCGGCTCCTGGGGCTGGGTTGGGGGAGCGAAAAAGGAATACGACGCCGCCATGGAAAGCCTTAAATGGACCGGAATCGAACCCCTGGAATGGGCGGGATCCGCTACTCCGGAAGAGCTTAAGACCCTGGAAGAACGGGGCAGGGAACTGGCAAAACTCATTAAAACCTAAACCCCCTCCTTTTATCTCCGCTGGAAATATCCTATATTTATTTTGAAAGGGAATAAAATAATGGGATCTACCTGTCTGCACAATGGAACAGTAATGACCGGCTTTGCCGCCATGGAACATTGCGCGGTGTTAATCGAAGACGGTCTGGTAGCGGATGTTTTCTCCGAAAGGCGGTTTGAGCAGAAACGCTTTGCCGGGGATGTAGCCCTTATTGATGTCCATGGCGCCTATATTGCCCCGGGGTTTATCGATACCCACATTCACGGATTCGGCGGATTCGGGACCGATGACGCCTCCGCCGAGGCGGTGCTGGAAATGTCCCGGCTTCTCGCCCAATACGGGGTAACCGCCTTTAATCCCACCCTTTACCCTTCGGAACCGGGGAAAATGCTCGAAACGGTTCGGGAAATCAGTTCCGCCATCGGTAAAGAAGAAGGGGCCAAAATCATGGGCCTGCATTTGGAGGGGCCCTTTCTTTCGCCGGAACGCCTGGGGGTTCAAAGGCCGGAGACCCTCAAGCCGGTGGATCTTTCTTTTATGGAACAGCTTTGGGAGTGCGCCCAGGGACATATTGTCAATATGACCGTAGCCCCGGAGATCAAGGGGATGCGGGAGCTGGCCCTTTGCTGCATCAAAAAGGGAATTATTCTCCAGGCGGGGCATACCAACGCAAAATACGAAAACATGGTAGAGGGGATGCAGGCGGGGATCCTCCATTCCACCCACCTTTTTAACGCCATGAGCAGGCTGGACCACCGGAATCCCAATGCCGTCGGGGCTATTCTTATTCACCCCGAAATGGCCTGCGAAATCATTGCCGACGGGTATCACGTGCATCCGGATCTTTTTAAGCTTCTCCTGCGGGATAAGCCCATCGATAAAATTGTCCTGGTTACCGACGGCCTTAAACCCACGGAACAAGGGGAGGGGCCCTTCTTTGCCAACGGGGAAGAGGTGGTTTTTCACGACGGCGCCTTCCACCGGAAAATAGACGATGTCCTTGCCGGCTCGGGGCTTACCATGATCCGGGGAATAAAAAACCTGGTGTCCTTCGGTTTCAGCCTGGAGGACGCGATAAAATCCGCCGGGTTTAACCCCGCCCAGGTCATGCGGTACCGGAGGAAGGGATCGATTATCCCCGGCAATGACGCGGACTTAACCGTCTTTGATAAAAATTTTATTATCCTCGCCGTAATGGTAGGCGGGGTTATGAAAAAGAACCTGTTTTAGCGGTTCTGTTTAAGGAGAAAATAAATGCGTCTTATTATCCATAAAGACTACGCCGCCGCCAGCCGCTGGGCAGCCGCTTATATTGCGGATCGGATCAATGCCTTTGCTTCCGGGGACCGGCCCTTCGTACTCGGCCTTCCCACCGGTTCCAGCCCCTTGGGAATTTACCGGGAGTTTATCAGGCTCAGAAAGGAGGGAAACCTCTCCTTTGCCCGGGTAGTTACCTTTAACATGGATGAATATGTCGGGCTGCCCCCGGATCATCCCCAGAGTTACCACCGGTTTATGCAGGATAATTTATTTTCCCAGATGGATGTCAAAACGGAAAATGCGCATATCCTAAACGGCATGGCCGCGGATTTGGCCGGGGAATGTGAAGCCTACGAGGCGGCCATCGCCGCCGCGGGGGGGATAGATCTTTTCCTGGGCGGCATGGGGGTGGACGGTCATTTAGCCTTTAACGAGCCGGGCTCTTCCCTCCAGTCCCGGACCCGGATTAAAACCCTGACCCAGGATACCAAATTTGCCAACGCCCGTTTTTTCGGGGGAGACCCCCGGCAGGTTCCGTCCACAGCCCTGACCGTAGGGGTGGGCACCGTAATGGACGCCCGGGAAGTTCTCATCATCGTAAACGGCCATAACAAAGCCCGGGCCCTTCAGGCAGTGGTGGAAGGGGGGGTAAACCATATGTGGACCCTCTCCTGCCTGCAAACGCACCGCCGGGCCATCATTGTCTGCGATGAGGAAGCTACCGATGAGTTAAAAGTAAGCACCGTAAGGTACTTTAAGGATATCGAAAAGGCCGCCGGTAGTTACAGCGGCTAAAAGGCCCATGAAAAACCTGTCTCCCCTGTTTCTTTCCCTTTGTTTTGTTTTGTTTCCCGGCATTCCCGCGGCGGGACAAAGCGGCAAAGGTTCGCCTGAGGCGGCAGGTGATTCCCTTGCGGCCTTTTCGGACCCCGCCGGCATTTGGGGGAAGGGAATCGAGGGGGTAATCGAGGCGGCCTACCGGCGCTGCACCAAGACCTATATTATCGGGGGCAAGGTGATGAACCTCCGCATGCCCTTTGCCCAAAATAATGAACGGAGCCTTCTGACCGACGGGGACTGGGAATTTCTGGGGGGAGGCAAGGCGGACCCGCCCTTTCTCTGGGGGGCAATCTCGGAAATTTTCGAAACCGAAGATTTTCGGAATTATGTTGACGCCCTGGGAGACGGCCGGGAAAAGGTCATCATTTTTGATATTCCCGGAAAAACCTGGACGCCGGACCGGAATTTTTTTAACATCGCCCGGATAAAGGCCGGCTCTTACCGGGGCCTCCCCCACCGGCCCTATGTATGGGTCTCCGGCGGGGGCATTGAAGAAACCGACGTATATAACTACCTCTACTGCGTGGGCTGGGCGGGAATGGATTGTTCCGGTTTTGTCTGGTACATCCTTTCCCACATTGCCGCCGAGGGCGGCCTGGACCTGGGCAGGGCCCTGAGGAGCGCCATGGGGGTTCCCCGGGGGGGGTCCCCTTCTTATTACGCGGGGACCAAGTTTTTTAATTCCCGGAATGCCCAGATTGTCCCGGTTCAGGATGAAATCCGGAACCTAAAACCCGCGGACATCCTCCTTTTCCGGGGGATGGAGGGGGAGATGGTTCATTCGGCGATCATCCAATCGGTCGATTTTTCCGCGGGGATCATCCGGTATCTGCAATGCACCGACGAAGCGCCGCCGGAAGAGCGGGGGGTCCATGAGTCGGCGATCCGCTTTGATCCCGCCCGCCCCGCGGTCCGCCTGAGCGATCCCTCCCTGGAGTGGAGCCAAAAACGGTATCCCCCCTTTCCGGGAGAACGGGCCTCCGCTTTTTCCGATGACGGCAGCCGGTACCGGGCCTTTCCCGAACTGGGCGGAGGCCGGGTGGTGCGGCTGCGGGCCTTAACCAGCATCATAAACCGGATCAACCGGCGCTAAAGCCGAAGCGGCAATTCCAAATCTAACTATGACCTGATGCCTCTATCGGGGGTCCTGCCCGTTACGGGGAACCCGGGCCTTTGGGGTCACAAGCTCGTAAAAAAATTCCTGTTCGTCCCCGTTATAAATCTTGAGGGCCCCCATTTTCCGGACCAGCATATGGGTAATTTTTTTGTTAACCCCCGCGGAGATAAGAATCCGGGTCCGGTAGCGGAATGCCAGGCTTGACAGGACCCGGGAACGAACCGCCGGGCGGCCGACAACCCTGTAGCCTGAATGGGGAGTCCAGACGAAGGCACATTCTCCCGTATCAATCCCGAAATGCCAGGAGGCGGTTTCTATTTCCAGCCCCTGCGGCTTTGCCCGGCGGGACCCGCCGAGCAAAGCCGCCGATTGGGGGTCCCGCACCAATTCCGTGATAAACCCCGCCGCCCGGGCCGCAGGCTCCAGGTAGGCCCGGGCCGCGGCCTGTTCCGGGGGGGAACCAAAAACAGCCAGAACCATGTCGCCGTCGCTCCCGGCAATGACGGCGCCGGCCTGGGTAAAAAGGCGGATCACCGCCTCCCGGAAGGCCAGAATCTCCGGAACCGCTTCCAGGGGTTCCTTCTGATCTTCCCGCTGGGTAAGGCCGGCGCAGCGTACCGCGACAACCGCGGCCTTTGCGGAAAGATACCCGGAGGGGGAAAATTGTTTGGCACGGGCTATTCGCCGCAGGCAGTTGCGGGAAACAAAGGGTTCATAGATGTTCCGAAGCCGCCGGATGTAACGTCTGCGGGCAATAAAAGCGTAGCAGGAGGAGGACAAAACCCCGGAGGCCGCCGCCGCCATGGGAATAAGCGGATCTATCCAATAGCCGGAGACAATAAAACTGTAGCCAAAACCGGCCCCCGTTAAAAGGGTAAGCAGGAGGCCGGCGTTTAAACTCAGCAGGCCCCTCATGCCGCCGATGCAAAGGCATACAAAAAAAGCGCAAATGAGGGACCAGAAGAGAATGCAGGGATCCGCCCCGGGGGTAATGGCCCGGCCGGTTAAGAAGGTATTGGCAAGCAGGGCGGAGGCCGCCGTGCCGGGAACCGCCGCGCCCGGAGCCTCCGGCGGCGGGAAGGCCGGCCCCAGGACGCAGAAAGAACCGGGCAGGGCCTCGGCCAAAAGATCCCGCCGTTCCTTAAGGGTTACATAACCCAGCCTGATATCCCCGAAGGCTTTGGCGGAATCCTCCCCCAGCTCCGCCTCCGCGGGACCGGTCAAAAAATCAGCGACCCCCTTCAAATAATCCCTCCGGGCATCCCTCCAGGCGGTTTTTTTTTCGGAATCCGGGCTTTGCAGCAGTTCCTCCTTCAGAGAAAGGACATATTCGTAAACCAGGGGCGGATGGTTTTCCGGCTCAAGGTGTTCATAAATCCCCAGGGCTTCCGCGGCTTTAAGCTCCCGGTATAAGGCGCGGTCCGCTTCCTCGTATTCTTGAAAAACAGCCAGGGGGATATGCCGAAAATATTCCTCCCCTCGGGGCCGCTCAAAAAGGACCGCCCCTTCCTTATCCAGGGGGATCAGGAGGTCCTGCTCTCCCGCCGGCTTTTTGTTCTGAAGAACCGGCCCGGCCCAGGGGTAAAGAATTTCCGGACCCTGGTAGCGGTCCTTGAGGATGTCATAAACGATATGCTCCGAAGGCGTCCCGTTGGCGGGTCCGGTAATCGGGAAAAGACGGCGGAAATAACCCGGAGGAGCCGTAATACCGGGAGAAACCGGGATGCGCCTGAGTTTGCCGTCCCTGTCCGGCGGAGCTTCCCGGTATTCAAAAAGCCGGAACCGGGAGCTTCCTCCGGGAACAGCGCCCCCTTGCCCCGGATAAAAAAAGCCCCGGACTTCGCCAAAAACCTCCGCGGCCCGGCTAAGTTCTTCCAGTTCCCGCTCATCCCGGTGAGTCAGGGCGGATACCAGCCGTTCCTTTCCCTGCTCCGTCAAATTTATCAACTCCTCCACAAAGAGGTCCGACTCTTCCGGAATAACCGACCCCACCCGGATGGCGTCAAATAAATTCCGGATGTTCCTGCCCAAAAGGGCGAATTCGCCGTCAAATTGGCGGAGAATCTCCCCCAAACTTTCTTCCTCCCCGGAAGTTTGCGGGAGGATCGGGGCATCAACAACCAGGGAAGCCCCGTCCAATTCGGCCAGGGTCATCAGCACCATTGCAAGCACGGGAGGTTCCATACTAAACTGAGGGAAAGGTTCTTCCGCGCTGCCTTCCATGCCGGTTTCTATAAGAAGTATCTCCTGGGATACCGGGGGAGGCGGACGGCAGGTCAAAAGGAAATCATAATGCGGGCCCAAGCGGGGGCCTTCCAGGAAGCGGGCCGCAAACAGCGCGGCTGCCGCGGCTATACAAAATGAGAGCGGAATACGCAGAAAAAACTTTTTTTTAGAACCCTGTGCTGTCATTGGCCTTAAGTTTATTTTCGGTCTTTTTTGTATTTATCCTGAACCTGAAGTATACTTATTAAGTAAAGACTTCGCTTGCCTATAATCTGTTATAAGGAGTATTAATACTTTTTATGAATAAAAAAGAATATATTACCCTGGCAGGGGTTTTTGTTTTGGTTTTTTTTCTGGTCAGTTGCGCCAAACCGCCAACAGAGGAAATGAATAACGCGGTTACGGCATTAACCAGGGCGGAAAATGATGCCGACGCGGTTACCTACGCGGGGAATGTCCTTGTCCGGGCCCGGGACACCCTGGCGCAAATGCATATAGAGGCAGAGGCCAAACGGTACGACGCGGCCCGGGCTTTGGCTGCCGAGGTTATTAGCGCCGCGGATAAGGCCATTGCCGACGGCAGGGCCGCTTCGGAACGGGCCCGCTCCGAAGCGGCTAATCTGGTGTCCAGTTTAAAGACGCCCCTGGCGGAAACCGAGGCTGCCCTCAAGGCCGCACGGGGCGTGCAAAAAATCAAGCTGGATTTTAATGCCCTGACCAGGGAATTTGAACAGGCCCGTTCCGAAGCGGGAGAAGCGGAACAGTCTTTGCTTGCCGGCAACTATCAAAACGCCCGGGAAAAGGCCCTGAACGTCCGTTCAAGCCTGGGCGGCATTGACATCCAAATATCCGACGCGGTCCGGGCCGCCTCCCGCAAGCAGTAGTTCTTTCCATGCCCGGGGCTTTACCCCCTTTCCTTCCCTCCCGCCAGTCCGGCATTCCTCCGTATCGATTCAGGCCCCAGCCAGGAAAGCCCCAGGGCGCTTCCTTTAAACAGGGCCTTAATTTCCCCGTCGGAAAGGGCCAGGAGTTCTTCCGCGGGAAAGGACGCCGGCAGGGGGCCTTCCCCGGTGCATACCCCCGAAACGGGGCGGCGGTTCCAAATACAGGCATCCTGGCATTCGGTACAGCCGTAGAGCCGTCTGCCCCAGCGGGCCTTCACCTCCGGGGGAACCGCCGCCCCCTTCCCCGAAGCGTACCACTGGATGCAGCGTTCCAAGGCCAGGACGCCCTTCCCCGTTACCGCCCCGGTAGGACAGGCCGCAACGCAGGGGGGATTATCCCGGTCGCAGCCGGCGCACAGGGGGAAGGGGCCGGTCCCGTCAAAACCCCTTTCCCCGGCAGTTCCGGTTTTTTCCGGGCCGTCCTTTTCCAGGACAAAGGGCAGGGTCATGGCGGCGATAATAAAAAGAGAACCCGCTTCGGGAGTAATAATAAGGCCGGTCCTCCCCCAAAAGCCCAACCCCGAAGCCGCCGCGAGGGGTTTTTCCGGAACCGGGGAATTGCAGAGAATTCTAAAATCGGAGCGCCGCCCCCCGTAACGGGAGCGGAGTTCCCGGGAAAGCAGTTGCAGCCGCTTAACCCCTTCCCGGTAATAATTCCGCCGCGCAAAGGGGGCGATGAGGACATCCCCCGCAGCCGGAGGAGCCTCCGCGGGGCGCCGGTTCCCGTAGACAAGGCCGGCAACCAGGAGGGAGGGCGCCCCCCGGCGGTAATTTTCAGGAATTTCGGCCCCGTGAACCGAAAGGCCCCGGGGCTCAGGCTCAAAGGGGGCGAGAATCCGGGGCCGGAAAAACCCCGCGACCAGGGCAAGGGAACGGATAATCTCCTTAAGCTCATCTTTATCGGGGAATTTAACTCTTGACGGCACGATCATTTACCGATATTTTACCATATAATATTTAATATATTCACTGTTAAAAAAGAGGAATCCATGGCAGCGGTTTTTTTACAAAAAATAGTATCACTTTTTTCAGGAGACAACGATCCTTCCTCGGCACGAAATAAGTTATTGCGCACCGTGATAAAAGAACTCAGCCAAAATAAATATTCCAAGTTTTATAGGATAAAAACCGAAGAGGCCGAACCTGTTTTAGGAAAATTCTTCTACGACATTTACAAAACCATTGCTCCCGCCCAGGTCTTTATGCGGAACGCCGCCAAATCAGCCCAATTAAAGCAAATTATAATCGAAGCTTTTATGGATAAACGGATCCAGGGAATACTAAAACGGATTTCCCCCGAAGCCATCGAAGAACGGGTCAAAAAGACCCCCCCCAGGGAGGTAGCCCTTCAAGTAAAGGGGGACATTGCGGTCCTGGCGGGCAGTTTTGACGGCGCAAAAACAGACACCGTGGACAGTTGTTATATCCTGATACTGTCTTTTGCCCGGTTTGTTTCCTTTAATTATCTTTTTTTGCTGCAAAAATTCGATCCCAGGATAACCGAGGGGAATTTCAATTACCAGCCGAAATTTGAACACATCAAGGCCGAGGGGATCGCCAATGAAATCAAGGACTTTCTGGAGGCCGCTCAAAACATAAATTCCGACCAGGACTGGAAAAACGCACTCCGGGTCCTGAAAATTTACAAAGGGGACATGGATGTGGTGGCGGTGGATCAATGGAACCGGATCCTGCTTCTCCTGCGGGACGTGCGGCGTTCAAATATCCTGGAACTCATCATGCGTCATATCCAAAAAAATCCCAACTGGGTCCCCAAACCGCAGCTCCAAGACGAGCATATTGTCGATAGTTACCTTGAGGAAAAACGGAGCGAAGCCCTCAATTGTATCAATACGATTGTAAACGCCAAGCGGAATGCCCAGGTTAAGGCGATTTCCAAAACGATTTTCGGGGGCGCCAATGTTTCCCGGCTCAGGTATTACACCGAAAAGGACAGCGACCAGTATACCCGCAAAAATTTTGACGGTTTTCTCTACGCGGGGGCCCTTAACTATCTCAAGGCCTTTTATATGGATTTTTCCAAAAAGGACATCAAGGAACTTTGCGATCTTCTGCTCATCCGGGGCCAATGGACCAGCAATGTCCTGTCCCAGCAGATGTCCGAAGGCTACCATAACTTTATGGAGCTTTCCGACAGGATTAATGCCCTTGACGAAACCCTAGCGGACAACGGCGAACACGGCAGCCGGCTTAAAAACGCCATGCTCAAGGCGGAGCATAATAAAGGCTCGGCAAAATATGTCAGGGTTATCCTGAATACCCTCAACGATGAGGCCAAGACGATAATCAATGCCGCCGCCCAGGCCCTCATTCTTATCGGAAAGAACCTCAAGGGGGTTATTGATGATTACCACAAAAGCCCCCATGATCTTATCATTAACTGGAAGGAGCTGGAATCAGCCGCCGAAGACCCCCTTATCCAGCGGATTACCCTGAATTATAAACGGATATACTTTTTGGTCCAAATTTTGCAGCTCCTTATGCAGGACAGCGGGCAGGAGGAAGGGTAAACCGGCCCGCAATTTTTTCAAAAACCTCAATAAGGAGGGGATCAAAATGGGTCCCCTTTCCGCTTAGGATGATCTCCATCGCCTGGGTGTGGGAAAAGGCCCTTTTATAGGGCCGGGCCGAAGTAAGGGCGTCATATACATCGGCGATGGCCATGATCCTGCCCTGGAGGGGTATGGCTTCGCCCGCCAGCCCCTGGGGATACCCGGAACCGTCCCATTTTTCATGATGGGTCCCCGCAAAAATTTTTGCGTATGCCAGAAAGTCGCAGGCCGCGGCGCTCGCTTCAATCTTTTCAATGACCATTACCCCGAAGGTGGTATGCTTTTTCATTTCGTTAAATTCCTCAACATCCAGGGACCCCGGTTTAAGGAGTATCCGGTCGCTGATGACGATTTTGCCCACATCGTGGAGCTGGGAGGACTGGAGCAAAAGATCCATGTCCCAGGCTTCCATCTGTTCCCGGTAAAAGTCCATTTTTGTCAATTCTTCTAAAAGGATGCCCAGGATCCGCTGGGTCCGTTCTATATGCCCGCCGGTAATATCGTCCCGGCATTCCACTAAATCCGCCACCGTTTTCAGGATCGCGTTTTGCAATTCCAGGACTGCCTGGCTTTTTTCGGCCACCATCTGCTTCAGGTTATCGTTAAAATTCCGCAATTCCCCCTGCTGGGCTTCCAAAGTCTCATTTTGGATTTCCAGCTTTTTTTTCTGGACTTCCATCAGAAGATGGACCTCGACACGCTTATGCAGCAGGGCGGGAGAAAAGGGTTTGGTGATATAATCCACCGCGCCAAGATTAAAACCCTCCAATTCACTGGCGGAATCGCTGTTACCGGTTAAAAAAATAACCGGAATGTTTTGGAAGGAAGGGGCCTTTTTAAGCAGCTTGATGGCCTCATAGCCATTCATTTCGGGCATATTAATATCCAGCAGGATCAGGGAAGGCCGGTTATATTCCAAAAGCTCAAACATTTTCTGCGCCGAAGGGGCGGTAAACACATCATATTTGCCTCCTAACACGCTTTTGCAAATTTTCAGGTTGGTTATATTATCGTCAACTATCATGATGGCAATATGCTCTTCCCTCATATTTTCCTCCGGTTTTTTGCGCCCGCGAATGCCTTCAAAGTTACGGCTTTGAAGGAGCCCCGTCCGGCGGGCCCTTTAACAGGTCTTCAACCAAATCCGCCGCCTGGCTGAATTCCGACAAAAGCACCAAATCCGAAATCGCGGCGATTGCCTGCCGGGCGGCTTCGTCCCGGGAGGATTCCGTCAGTTGCCCCAAAAGGGTGTCAACCGCCCGGATATTTTTCGCATCCAGGGCGGCCTTGAGGAGCAGCAGGACCCCCTCGTCGGGGCGGAAAATTTCGCCGGAATCCTCCGGGACTAAACCGGCCTGGATCTGTTCTGTCAGGGTTTTAAGGTTTTCGTAAAAACGACCCAGATGCTCCGTAATAAAAGCCATGTCCCCCTGTTTGCCCGCCGCCTCCAGATTGGCCGCTTCCGCGGAAAGTTCCGCGGCGCCGATGCTGGCGGAAGCGCTCTTGAGGGCGTGGATGCTGGTGATAAACAGGGGGAGCTGCTCCGCCTCCGGCGGCCTCCGCAAAAGTTCGAACCGGTCCCGGGCGTCCTGGCAATAAACGGCCAGGATTTCCCGGTAGATATCTTCGGAGCCCCCGGTTCCGGCAATGCCCGCCTCGGTATTTAACCCGGCGATCCGCGGCATCCTGCCGGAATCCGGGTCCCCTTTGCCCGCTAAAACCGGGGCCGCCGGAACATTCCCCCGGTCCTCCGCCCGGGCGGGGGGAACATTCGGCCCGGCCCGTTCCATCTCCCCGGACTGGGACGCGTCTAAGCGCTTCCCCCTGGGTATCCACCGTTCCAGAATTTCGTGCAATTTGGAAACGTCGATGGGCTTGGCCAAGTAATCGTTCATGTGGTTTTCAAGGAACATTTCCCTCATGCCGGATATGGCGTTTGCCGTCAGGGCGATAATCGGAATCCGCTGGGGAGGGCCCGGGGGGGCATTCTCCCCGGCGGCGGTTTTGTTCTCCCAGGCGCGGATAGCGGCGGCGGCCTCTAGCCCGTCCATTTCGGGCATCATGTGATCCATAAATATCAGATCGTACCGGTTCTCCTGCACCAGCCGGATAGCCTCGGCGCCGGAACTGCAGCAATCCACCTGGATTTGGTAGGGCAGCAACAGTCCCTGAACCACCTTGAGGTTGGTGGTAATATCGTCAACCACCAGGATCCGGGCTTCCGGGGCGATAAAACGGACATCGGGGTTCTTCTTTTCCCGGTTTAAAGGGTTGTCGATAATGCCGTTCAGCACATTGGATATGGAAACCGCGTAGGCGGGCATCAGGATGGCCCGGACAAATTCCGGAAACTCCCCCGGCGCGGAAAGGAGGACAAAATCAACCTTGCTGTTGTTGTTTTGCGCCGCCGCTTGGGCGGAAAAAATCAGGCCGGGGGAGGCAAAAACATAGGAATAGCTGCCCGTTTTTAGGAGCCGGACAAAATCTTCCGGGTTATCCGTCAAAACCGCGGGGACCTCCAGATTTTCCAGGCTGGCCATAACCGAGGAAGCATAGACGGGCCGGTCCTCGTAAAGGATAACCCCCTTGTTTTCCTTGTCCGTTACCGCTGCCAGCTTTTGGCGGGAGCGGATCCTTTGGGGGATGACCGCGGTAAAAACGCTGCCCTTTCCGTAAACGCTTTGAAAGGTAATATCCCCGCCCATCATGCGGCACAGGTTCCGGGAAATAACCAGGCCGAGGCCGGTGCCTTCCCGCTGGTTCCGGTGGGTGTCGAACTGCACAAAGGCGGAAAAAAGTTTTGCCTGGTACTCCTCTTTAATGCCGATGCCCGTATCGGCAATCTCAAAACGCAGCAGGAGGGTATCCTCCCCGGCGGCGTTTTCCCCGGGCTCTTCCCGGACGGAAAGGGAAATATGCCCGCTGCGGGTATATTTTACCGCGTTCCCCAAAAGGTTCAAAAGCACCTGCCGGATCCGGGCCTCGTCCCCTTCCAGCCTGTTCGGCAGGGCGCTGTCCACAAAAAGGGTAAAGAAAAGGGATTTTTCCAGGAGCCGCATCCGGATAATGTTCACCACGTCGTTTATCAGGGAGGACAGGCGGTAGGCCGCCGGGGTAATTTCCATTTTGCCCGACTCGATTTTGGAAAAGTCCAAAATATCGTTAATAATGGAAAGCAGGTTGGTTCCCGCCTGTTTGATCCCCTGGGCGTCCTCATAGGCGTCCTTGGGCAGATCCTTTCTGAGGATGAGTTCCGCCATGCCGATAATCGCGTTCATCGGGGTACGGATCTCGTGGCTCATATTGGCCAAAAAGATCGCCTTGGCCTGGGAGGCGGCCTCCGCCCGGCGCCACTCCCTGATATAGACCCTCAGTTGAAATTTTATGACAAAACAAAGCACCACCGCGCAGACCACAAAACCCTGGATCTTATCCAGGTCCCCGATAAATTCCGAATCAAAGGGGGTAACCCACTCGGGCCGGAAGAGGGACAGAAAATAGCAGGTCACGGCGGAGATGATTAAAACCGTCACCAGGATAACAAAATCCCATCCGGTAAGGACGAAGGAAACAAAAAGAATCGTCAGGAGATAATAACTGAGCATGCCGCTGGCGGAACCGCCGCCGGTAAAAAAAATGAGCGGAAAAACTACCAGCCCCAGGAGCAAAAAAACAAAAATAACGCAGGAGCGGTAGTTCCGGTAACGGCGGCCCAGGAAGGTGATGATAATTGCGATAAAAAAAACCGCGGCGGAAATGACGCATGAAATTTTGGGGGCCCGAATAGCTATGGAGATCAGGGTCGATCCGGCGCTGATACCTATCAGGCATACAGAAAAAAAACTAAAGGTCTGATCAGAAAGCGGCGTCTCGCCGGAAAAGGCATCGGCTGAAAAAAAATCCTTTATTCTATCCCGAAAATTCATAATCCAAATATACCATGGAAGGCAAATTTCCAAAAGGTACATGAACGGGTTATCAGCAATTTAATATTACAAACGGAATTAACGGCGCTCCCCCTTCTTAACTTGCCGGCCGCGGCGAGGGTGGATACGAGATATTGAACAAATCCCCCCCAGGGTCTAAAATAGAAGTAACCCTACCAATGAGGAAAAACAATGTCTAATAAAAACATGGTTATGATTGACGGTAATAACGCCGCGGCCTATGTGGCCC
>JAITRD010000219.1 GCA_031288575.1 Treponema sp.
GAACTGTCCTCGGGATCGATGTAGAATTCCGCCTCCCCCTCCCAAATCGAAAAATCTTCTATCGAGAAAGAAAGGGAGGAATCAACCCGGATATGGGGAGGAAAAAAATCCCTGGCAAACCCGACGCTGTACTTCTTCCCTATGCTCCAGGGCCTTTCCGCGGTAAAGACCAGGACATCGTCCCCTACCCAGCGCCAGAGACCCGGCATGGAGGGGGTAAGGGTTATCCCTTCCGCTACCTCCTTGTCCACCATGTCCACCGGCGCGGCGGAACCGTAAAATTCCAGGACCAGGGGCTGCGCTTCCCCGCCGTCCCGGGCGTTTTCCGGGGCGCTTAACCAAACATCCACATGGATGGGCTGGGGTTTCCGGGATTCGGAGAAGCGGTATACCCATAGGCCGGCAATGGCAACCAGGAACACCCCCAAAAGGGAAAAAGACAGGGCCCGATGGGTCCTGATAAAATTTACCAAAGCCGTCAGGGCTTTTTTTGCCAGGCCGGAAAAAAACCGCAGGATGATGAGGATGAATTCCGGGGGCGTATAAGCGCCCAAAAAGAAACGCGCCCAGTCTTTCAGGGATCGCTTGTTGTCTGCCATAATGCCCCATGATAACCCGAAAAAAAGGGGCTGTGAAGGGGCGGCCTTTCACGCCGCCCCCGTGTTTTTTTGAAATACCTAAATGCGGTTCCGCATGTTGGAATCCTTTCTCCTTTCCGTTATACCCCCTTCGTTTAAAACCAAAACCCTCAGGGCCTTTTGGATGGTGGATAAACGATGGGCAATTACAATGGTAGTACGATTTCGGGACAAGGACAAAAGCCCCTGCTGAACAATTCCTTCGCTTTCATCATCCAGCGCGCTGGTTGCCTCATCGAATACCAGAATCGGCGGGTTCTTCAAAAATACCCGGGCAATGGAAAGCCGCTGCTTTTGCCCGCCCGAGAGGGTTGCCCCCCGGGAGCCGATCCTTGTCTCATAGTTGTCCGGCAAGGCCATGATAAAGTCATGGGCGCCGGCCTTTTTCGCCGCCTGGATAATCGCCTCCCTTGGGGCGCCGGGTTTTCCGTAGGCGATGTTTTCGCCGATGGTTCCCGCGAAGACATAGACATCCTGCTGTACCACGCCGATGTTCAGGCGCAGATCCCGAATATCCATATCCCTGATATTTTTACCGTCAATAAAAATAGCCCCCGAAGTTAATTCATAAAAACGCGGGATTAACGAACAGAGGGTAGTCTTGCCGATTCCCGACGGACCGGTTAGGGCGATAAAATCACCGGGCTCCGCCTTAAAGGAAATATCCTTCAGGATATAATCGTTGTTTTGACTGTATTTGAAACAGGCCCTGACAAATTCCAATTCCCCCCCGATGTTATCCGGCTCCGTCCCGGCAGAACATATACTTCCCCCGGGGTCGTGAGGGCGGTTTTTACGGTTTGCCGGATCCCGGGGGCCGTAATTTTCACCGGGCAGTTCCAGGACATCCATAAAACGGTTAAAGCCGCTTAGGCCCTGCTGGTACTGCGCCATTACCCTGGCAAGCTGCGGGATCGGCGCGGTGAGATAACTCGCATACAGAATAAAAGAGATGTAATCGGAAATACTCAGGCTTGACCCCGAAAGTTTAACTCCCCCGGCAACGGCTACCGCCGCCAAAATAAACCGGGCAAAAAATTCCGCCATGCCGGTAAAATACCGGGCTTCGTGTTTATAAATACATGCCCGGCTCTGGTAAAGCTCTTCGTTGGCCGACCTGAATTTTTCTATTTCTATTCCCTCGTTCCCAAAGGCCTTTACCGTCCGGATTCCCCCGACGCTGTCGTCTATCCGCGCGTTTATCTCCGCCATTTGTTCCCGGTTCCTTTTGTAGACCCTGTTGAGTATTTTGCCGTAAAAGACGGAGTAGCAGAACATAAAGGGCAGGAAGATCCCTATCACCAGGGTTAATCCCGCGTTGAGACGCAGTAAAATAATCAGGGCCCCGGTAAAGGTTAAGGCGTAAATGATAACATCTTCCGGCCCGTGGTGGTACAGTTCCGCCAGGGCAAGCAGATCGTTGGTGAGCCGGGATAGGATCGACCCGGTTTTTTCCCGGTCAAAAAAACTAAAGGGCAGGGTCTGATAATGGGCAAAAAGTTCGTTCCGCATATCCCGTTCCATTCGCGCGCCCATCACATGCCCCATATGATCATAAAACAAGGCACAGGCGGTCTGTAAAACAATCAATCCCGCCAAAAGCAAAGACAAAGGCAACACAAAATTATCCGTCCCGTTCCGAAAAGATCCCGCTCCGGTTACATAACGGATACAAAGCGGAAAGATCAAAGAAACCGCGGAAACAATTACCGCGCAAAAAACATCGGCGGCAAAAAGCCGTTTATAGGGTTTGTAGTATGAAAAGAATTTTTTAACCCTTGCGTTAAAAAGAGGCATATAAAATTACTCCTGTGTGTAAATTACGCCCTGTTCCCGAATCTTCCGGGAACCCCGGTTGGGTTTCCATGGTTCCCGATCATTAAAACATGAAGGAAGCGAGGAAGGGGCCCGGATTTGATTTAACCCGGACACTTAGGACCGCACAGATCCTTGGGAAAATAATTTCGGCCTCGAACGGCAGATTTTATAATTCCAATGTCCGGGGGATAATAAAATCGATGGCTGCTGTTTTCACGTCTGTTCCTCCTGCTGTTTAACAGTATAGATACAACAGCGTAAAAAGCCAAGGGGGGCGCGGATCGGCGGTCCCTTAGCTCCCCGCGGTCCAGCCCGGGCTTTCCTGCTGTATCCGGTAGAGCCGGGTGAAAAGGCGCACGAAGGAAGGATATGATTAGAAACCAGGCCCTTCGTGTACCTTTGTGCGCCTTCGTGGTTAATATTCTTCATTCCTGGTTTCTTTCTTAAGCTCCGAAATGGCCTCATGGATAAGGGTCTCGTTCTCCGGGTCCAGGCTGGCGGTGGCTTCGTCCAGCAGCACGATTATCACCTGTTCAGAATGATACGTTCAAAATCCTGGGGAATACGGAAATTGCTTTGCCGCAGCTCCGCAATGACATTAAGCATTGGCTATATCAGAACGAAGAACCGATTTGTTTTCAGAAAAAATGGACACATGGTAATTACCAAGGATTTCGATAAAGGCTCTTTTTGACAAACCCGCAACCCGCGCCGCCTGTCCGAGGGATAATTCCTCTTTTTCATAGAGCCTTGACGCCAAAAGAGTTTTAAGCTCAAATTCGGTGACAGTAACCATATTGGGGAGTTCTATATTTAACTGTACCGTTCTCATACAATTATCTTTCCTTGCTTAAAACGATACATCCATTTTTGCCGTATGTCAATTGATCGCGCTGACGCGGCGGGCGCGGATCGGCAGAGGTCCCTTAGCTCCCCGCGGTCCAGCCCAGGCTTTCCCGCTGTATCCGGTAGAGCCGGGCGAAGAGGCCGTCTTTGGCGATAAGTTCCTCCCCGGAGCCTTCCTCCGCCAGGCGGCCCTGATCCAGCACGGCGATCTTGTCCGCCCCCAGCACGGTCCTGAGGCGGTGGGCGATCACGATGACCGTCCGGTTTTTCACCAGCTCCGAAACGGCCTCCTGGATAAGGGTCTCGTTCTCCGGGTCCAGGCTGGCGGTGGCTTCGTCCAGCAGCACGACGGGCGCGTCCTTGAGCAGGGCCCGGGCAATGGAGATCCGCTGCCGTTCCCCGCCTGAAAGGGTGGAACCGTTTTCGCCGATCACCGTGTCGTAGCCGCTGGGCAGTTCCCGGATAAATTCATCGCAGCGGGCCATCCTCGCCGCGGCGTAAACCTCCTCGTCGCTTGCCCCCTCCCTGCCGATGCGGATGTTGTTCTTCACCGTATCGTTAAAGAGCACCACGTCCTGAAACACAAAGCTCATGTACCGCATCAGGGTTTCGGGATCGATGCCGGCGATGTTCTTCCCGCCCACGAGAATCTCCCCCTCCCGGACATCCCAGAACCGGGCGATAAGCCGGGACAGGGTGCTTTTGCCGCTCCCCGAAGGGCCCACCAGGGCGGTAACGCCCCCCTGGGGAATGGAAAGGCTGATGTTTTTGATTACGTCCTCCCCCTCATGGTAGGCAAAGCTGACGTTTCTCAGCTCGATATTGTAATTGCCGATCGTCGCCTTTTCGTCCCCCTCCATCACCGGTTCCCGCCGGACCTGCCGCATCCGTTTGGTGGAAACGAGCATGTAGAAAAATTCCGGCAGCAGGGTGAGGATGACGATGAGGGGCGAGTAGATCTTCGCGCTGATGAGGATAAAGGTGAGGAAGGGAACGACGCCGAGGCCGCCGCCGGTCAAAAGGTAGACCCCGGTCAACACCACGAGGCCCAGCCCCACCTGGAGGATCATCATGGCCAGGACGATAAATGTCCCGGTAAAGCCCTCGAACCGGATCGCCTCCTTCATCATGTTCCGCAGGGCCCGTTCCAGGGCCTGTGACTTTTCCCCCGAAAGCCCGAAGGCTTTGACCACCTTGATCCCCTCCAGGTACTCCTGCACCTGGCCGGAGACCGCCAGTTTCGCCTCCACGTGGCGTTCCCCCCAGAGGGCCTGCAATTTCCGGCTGCCCAGAACAAGGCCCAGGGCCAGGGGCAGGGCGGCGAAGAGGGCCAGGGCCATGCGCCAGTCGTAGAGGGCCAAGAGCGCGCAGACCGCCGCGTCGGTGATAATGCCGCCGAACAGAATCGGCGCCACGTGGCTCATGACGTGTTCAATGGCGGTACAGTCCGCCATCATGTTGGTGGTCAGTTCCGAAAGGTCCTTGCGGTTGAAAAAACTCAACGGCAG
>JAITRD010000242.1 GCA_031288575.1 Treponema sp.
TCACGGGCCACAGCAGGTGGCAGCATCCACCACAGTTAGCTACTCACCATCGCCAGCACAGCAGACAGTGTACACTTACGCAGGCCCACAGTATGCTCAGCCTCCACCAGGAGCAGCAACAGCACCAACCCCCCCCCCCCCGCCACCCCCCCCCCCCCCCCCCCCCCCCCCCCCCCCCCCCCCCCCCCCCCCCCCCCCCCCCCCCCCATAACTTATTATATTATAAGGAATTACAAGCATTCGTCCGCCCTTTTTGCGGCTGTGAAAAAACACAACCTCTGTCATTTTCCGGCAAAAAACCGGAACGGCTAACACGCCCCGCCCCGTCCGTTACAACGGGGCCGCTTACAGGTCAACATCAATATATCACGCAACAAAAAATATATCAATCTTTTGCCGGGGCTAAAATGTTTTTTTGTTTTTTTGTAACCCTCCCGCAGATCCTTTGTTTCCCTATTGTAAGATTTCTTCCATGATTTATCTTCCTGTGCCGCCGCCGTTTTCCTCCTTTCGGCGGCGGCGTTTTTTATATCCCCGATGTTTTGTAAATTTATACAGCCGTGTTGAATAAATAATCAGTTTCATTTTATAATGATAGGAATCGTTGAATGGAGGCGCCGTCATGGGGCAAAATAGTGAGGGATCTGACCAGTGTGCTTTAGGGAAGGGATTTCCCGGCGGTTTATATCGGAAAGAAGATGAGCATGATTCTTGCGGGATAGGTTTTGTTGCGGATATTAAAGGCCGGAAATCCCATGCCATTCTGAGCCGGGGTTTGGACGTACTGGAAAGGATGGAGCACCGGGGCGCCGAAAGCGCCGACAATAAAACCGGGGACGGTTCGGGCGTGCTTCTGCAAATTCCCCATGATTATTATAAAAAGCAAATTCCGGATCTTCCGGAGGCCGGAAATTACGGCACGGGGCTGGCCTTTTTCCCCGGCTCCCCGGGGGGGAAGAAAAACGGCGAACTCCAGGGGATCATTACCCGGGCGGCTGAGGAAACCGCCGCCGCCCTGAGCCTGCGGGTCCATGCCTGGCGGGATGTGCCGGTCAACAGCGGGGTCATCGGTTCCATTGCCCGGGCCGCCGAACCGGTAACGAAGCAGCTTTTCCTGACGCCGGTTTCCCCGGAAAAGGGGGGAACCGGGCCGGGGGACATTACGGACCTGGAATTCCTTCTGTATGTTTTCCGGAAAAAACTGGAAAAGACCCTCCGGGCCGAGGCGGTTCTTGCCAAGGCCGGGGTTGAATGTTATTTTCCTTCTTTATCATCCCGCACTATCGTCTATAAGGGCATGCTTATGCCCTCCCAGCTTAAGGATTATTACCCCGAGCTGCAAAACCCGGAGGTAAAGACCGCGGTTGCCCTGGTACATTCCCGGTTTTCCACGAATACCTTCCCCAATTGGCCCCTGGCCCAGCCCTTCCGCATGGTTTCCCACAATGGCGAAATTAACACCATCAAGGGAAACCGTTTCTGGATGACCGCCCGGGAGGCCCTTTTTTCCCATCCCCGCTTTAAGGAGCTTTTTCCGGCGGGAAACGCCGCCCTGGAGGACATTCTGCCGGTGATTGAACCGGACCGGAGCGATTCCGCCAGTTTTGACAACGCCCTGGAACTCCTGGTCATGTCCGGCCGTTCCCTTCCCCATGCCCTGATGATGCTCATCCCCGAATCCTGGAACAACAAAAATCCCATTCCCCCGGAGCTTAAGGATTTTTATGCCTTCCACGCCTGTATGATGGAACCCTGGGACGGGCCGGCTTCCATGGTCTTCTGCGACGGCCGCTATGTGGGGGGAACCCTGGACCGTAACGGTCTGCGCCCCTCCCGGTATGCCATTACCCGGGACGACCTGATTGTGATGGCCTCCGAAACGGGGGTGCAGGATTTTACCCCCGGGGAGGTGGTTTATAAGGGCCGGCTCCTGCCGGGGAAACTGCTTCTGGTGGATCTGGCCGAGGGGCGCATAATCCCCGACGGGGAGGTAAAACAGAGCGTTTCCCGGCGGCAGCCCTATTCCGATTGGATTTCCCGGCAAATGCTTACCCTGGATCAGGAACCGGCCCCTTCCGGGGAAGGGGCGGTTCTCGCGGACCCGCCGGCGGTGCTTTTTATGGAACGGGCCTTTGGCTATACCCGGGAGGACCGGGAGCGGCTGCTCCTGCCCATGGCGGAAACCGGTCAGGAACCTACCAGTTCCATGGGGACCGATACGCCCCTGGCGGTTTTTTCCGACAAAAGCCAGCGGGTATACGCCTATTTTAAACAGGTTTTTGCCCAGGTAACGAATCCTCCCATCGATTCCATCCGGGAGGATCTGGTGATGACCCTGACCAGCTTTGTCGGGGCCCGCCGGAACCTTCTAGAAGAAACCGAAGATCACTGCCGGATGATTAAGGTCCTTAATCCCATCCTTACCCCCCGGGACCTGTCCCGCCTCCTGGAACTGGATCCCCCTTCCTTTCCCTCAAAAACCCTGGACGCGACCTTTTATGTGCCCCTGGAAAAGCTGGCCGGAAGGGGCAGGGAAACTCCCCAGGACGGGCCGGAAGCCCCGGCCTCCTCCCTGGAGGAGGCCTTGGACCGGCTTACCGGCGAGGCGGTAAAGGCGGCAGAGCAGGGGACGGTCCTCCTGGTTCTTTCCGACCGGGCCGCCCTGTCCCCCGAAGCGGGGCGCTGCGCCGTACCGGCTCTTTTGGCAACCGGGGCGGTACACCACGGCCTTATTAAGGCCGGTTTGCGCATGCGGGTTTCCCTTATCGTCGAATCCGCCGAACCCCGGGAAATCATGCATTTTGCCCTGCTTTTCGGTTACGGCGCCGATTTGGTAAGCCCCTACGGCGCTTTAGCTTCCATCGGGGCGATTTGCCGGGGGCCCGACGGCGGCAGGGCAGAGGGTTTTGACCATGCGGGCAGATTGTACCTTAGGGGGATGCAAAAGGCCCTCCTTAAGGTGATATCCAAGATGGGCACCAGCACCCTCAGGTCCTACCGGGGTGCCCAGATTTTTGAGGCCGTTGGCTTGGGGCCGGAGATTATTGAAAGGTGTTTCCGGGGCACCCAGAGCCGCATCGGGGGTTTGGGCTTCGCGGAATTGGAGGCCGAGGCGGTGGATCACTACCGCGGCGCCCGGGAAGCCCATGCCCGGCGGCAAAATTCCCCTTGCGGGCCGGATCTGCTCCTCACCGGGGCGGGCCAGTACCGGTGGCGCAAAAAGGGGGAACAGCACGCCTGGAACCCGGAAACTATCCACCTTTTGCAGTGGGCGACCCGTACCGGGGACCCGGCCCGGTGGAAACAGTTTTCCGCCGACGCCGACGCCCTTAACCGGAATCCCCACGTGATCCGGGGGCTCCTGGATTTTGCCTGCCCGGATTCCGATGCCGGGGCGCAAAAAAAGCGGGGACCGGTTCCCCTGGAGGAGGTGGAAAGCGTGGAGGCCATTATGAAACGCTTTACCACCGGGGCCATGTCCTTCGGCTCCATCTCCAAGGAGGCCCATGAAACCATCGCTTCGGCGATGAATTCCATACGGGGCAGGTCCAATTCCGGGGAGGGAGGGGAGAATCCTGAGCGCTTCGCCCCCGGCCCCGACGGGACCTGGACCCGGAGCGCCATTAAGCAGGTGGCTTCGGGCCGTTTTGGGGTAACCAGCGAGTATTTGGCTAATGCCGAAGAAATTCAGATTAAGATGGCCCAGGGGGCCAAACCCGGCGAGGGGGGGCAGCTTCCGGGGCATAAGGTGGACGCCCTTATCGCCAGGACCCGGCATTCCACCCCGGGGGTAACCCTCATTAGCCCGCCTCCCCACCATGACATCTATTCTATAGAAGATTTGGCGGAACTTATCTTCGACCTTAAAAACGCCAACCCCCGGGCCCGGATCAGCGTCAAGCTGGTCTCCGAAAGCGGGGTAGGGACCATTGCCGCGGGGGTCGCCAAGGCCCACGCGGATAATATCCTTATTTCGGGGTACGACGGCGGTACCGGCGCCAGCCCCCAAAGCAGCATCCGCCATGCCGGGCTGCCCTGGGAACTGGGGCTTGCCGAGACCCATCAGGTTTTGGTGCAAAACGGCCTGCGGGGCCGGGTCCGGCTGATGACCGACGGCCAGCTTAAAACCGGCCGGGACATTGTTATCGCCGGGATGCTCGGGGCGGAGGAATTCGGCTTTGGCACGGCAACCCTCATTGTTTTGGGCTGCGTGATGATGCGCAAGTGCCATGAAAACACCTGCCCCATGGGGGTGGCTACCCAGGATCCGGAACTCAGGCGGCGTTTTGCGGGAAAACGGGAATACCTTATCAATTTCTTCCGCTTTATTGCCCAGGAAACCCGGGAAATTATGGCTTCCCTGGGCTTTAGGTCCTTTGACGAACTGGTGGGCCGTTCGGATTTTTTAATCCAGCGGAAAAGCCCGAAGCCCAAATCCGCCGGGGTGGACCTTTCCCCCCTGCTTTACCTGGCCCGGGGGCCGGAGGATATACCCGGGGGCAAGGAAACCTGCTGCGTTCAGGACCAGATCCACAAGATAGATCATATCCTGGACCGGCAGCTTATCGAAAAATGTTTCGCCGCCCTGGATAAAAAAATTCCCACCGCCCTCCAATTCCCCATCCGGAATACCGACCGGGCGGTGGGGGCCATGCTCTCCTACGAGGTGTCCCGCCGCTTCGGCGGTCAGGGGCTGCCTGAAAATTTTGTTACCGTGGACTTTACCGGTTCGGCGGGGCAGAGTTTCGGCGCTTTTCTCGCCAAGGGGATCACCTTCCGCCTTGCCGGGGACAGCAATGATTACCTGGGGAAGGGCCTTTCCGGAGGCCGCGTTGTGGCGGCTCCCCCGGAGGGTTCGGTTTTTAAAACCAACGAAAACATTATTGTGGGGAATACGGTCCTTTACGGCGCCACTTCGGGGGAGCTTTACGCCGCCGGGGTTGCCGGGGAACGGTTCTGCGTGCGGAATTCCGGGGCCGTGGCGGTTGTGGAAGGCACCGGGGATCACTGCGCCGAATATATGACCGGGGGACGGCTCATTGTCCTGGGACCGGTGGGGCGGAATTTCGCCGCCGGTATGTCCGGCGGGATAGCCTATGTACTGGACCGGGCCGGAAATTTTGAATTTTTCCTGAATAAGGGCATGGTGGAGCTATCGGGCCTTGATAATGAGGAGGATGAATTTTTTGTCAAGGAACAGATCGCCAAACATATCTACTGGACCGGTTCGGTTTACGCCCGGGCCATCCTGGATGCCTGGGAGGAAAACCGCCGCCGGTTTGTTAAGGTGCTTCCGGTGGAATATAAGCGGGCCCTTCAGGAGATGAAACTTGCGGAACTGGACCGAAAGCTCTACGAGATCCGGGAACGGGAAGAACTGGAAGTGAGAACATAAATTTAGGATGAATTTATCGTTCTTTAGCCAATAGGGGAGAAAAGAACAGTGGGTGATCCCAGGGGTTTTTTAAAGATACGGCGGAAACAGTCCGGATACAGGCCTGTGGAAGAACGGATCAATGATTATAGCGAAGTGGAAACCCGGCTTTCTGATGAAGAGAGGCGGGAACAGGCCGCCAGGTGTATGGATTGCGGGGTGCCCTTTTGCCATTGGGCCTGCCCGGTTTCCAATATCATGCCCGAATGGCAGGACCGGATTTACCGGAACGACTGGGCCGGCGCCTGGGCCCTGCTTGAGGATGCCAATCCTTTTCCGGAATTTACCGGGCGGGTATGCCCCGCCCTTTGCGAGGCCTCCTGCGTTCTCGGGATAAATGATGAACCGGTAACCATACGGCAAAACGAACTGGCGGTCATAGAAAAGGCCTTTGATTTAGGGCTTGTGGCGCCCCGTCCCCCCCGTTCCCGGAACGGCAAAAAGGTGGCCATCGTAGGCGCCGGGCCCGCGGGACTCTCGGCGGCCTATTTTCTTAACCGGGCAGGTTTTTCTGTAACCGTTTATGAGGGGGATCGGAAACTGGGGGGTTACCTTAGATACGGCATTCCCGATTTTAAGCTGGATAAAAATTTTATTGACCGCCGGATTAAGCTTATGGAAGCTGAGGGCACGGAATTTAAAACCAATACCCGGATCGGTTCCGCCCGTTACGGTTTCGGCCTTCCGGATTCGGGGGGGGGAACCGCGGGGGATGCGCTTATTATCAACGCGAAGGAACTTGAGGTTTCCTACGATTTGGTGCTCCTTACCATCGGGGCCCGGGAACCCCGGGATATCAAAGTTCCCGGCCGGGAAAATTCCGGCATTATTCAGGCCCTGGACTATCTTTCCCTCCAGAACCGGACCTTGGCCGGGGAGGCTGTTGACGGTTTAGAGCCGGTCACCGCCTACGGGAAACGGGTGGTGGTTATCGGCGGGGGCGATACCGGGTCGGACTGTGTGGGCACCGCCAACCGCCAGGGCAGTACCGGGGTAACCCAGATTGAGGTCCTTCCCCGGCCTCCGGAACACCGCCCCGATTCCGCGCCCTGGCCCCTCTGGCCCACGGTGCTGAAAACCTCCAGTTCCCACCTTGAGGGGGGGGAGCGGCTCTGGTCGGTTAATACCAAGGCTTTTATCGGCCGCGCCGGTAAGGTTGAGGCTGTTCAGGCCTGTAAGGCGGAGTGGAAAGAAGAGGGCGGCCGGTGGGTCATGGAAGAAGTAAGGGGCTCGGATTTTGAGATCGCCGCGGATCTGGTTCTTCTGGCCATGGGCTTTACCCATGTGGTTCAGGAGGGGGTAGTCGCCGACTTGGGCCTGGAAACCGACGAGCGGGGGAATATCCGCACCCGGGGCCGTTTTCAAACCTCCAACCCCAAGGTTTGGGCCGCCGGGGATTCCCGGAACGGGGCAAGCCTGGTGGTCCGCGCCATTGCCGACGGGCGGGCCGCGGCGGAGGCGATCATCCAAAGCCTGTAAGGGGCGGGGCCTTATTGCCGCCCCTGCGGGCCTGTAACTGGAAAAAGCCTATTCCTTTACCGCGCCTATCATCACGCCCCGGGCAAAATATTTCTACAGGAACGGGTAGATACAGAGAACCGGCATGGTGGCGGCAACAATCGTGGCGTACTTGATGGTCGCTACCGATTCCTGGTCTCCCGCGTCAACCCCGGTGATCATCTCCACGGCGGAGTTCTGGAGCAGAATCTCCTTTGACAGGGGCAGAACCAGGGAAAAGAGGATCCGTATATGCCCCGCCCCGTAGAGTTGGGGATCGATAGCCGACAGGGCGGAATGGAGGCCCCGGCTTGATTTCCGGTTATCTTGGCGCTGACCTGCTGGAGCTGGAGGGAGGCGATATCGGGATCGATAAACCCCTCCTTGTACCACTGGGCCATGGTGGTAAGATAATCCCGGCGGCCGGTCTCCACCGTGCTGAAACGGATCTTGCCGTCTTCCCCCACAAAGAAAGTACGGGGAGCCTTATAGGCCAGGGCAAAACCCAGTACGTCGTTTAACCCGCTGATAGTGTACGCGAAGGTAAAGGGGGCGCGGGAGCCTTTCTTGGTTTTAAAGGCGTTGAGTACCGTATGCCACTCGTCGATGGTCTCGGGAACCGGGAGCCCCAGTTCATCCAGCCGGTCCTGGCGGACGATAAGCCCCCGGGAGACAAGAAGCCCCGGGTCTCCCCCAGGTTGGTAAAGTTGGGAGATACATTATGGACAATTTTAGAAATTTCCGTTAAATTTTTCACACTTTTTTACAAAACGGATAAGGTCATGAAAACCAGCAGATCCCAGGCTCTGATTGTTGATTCTTCCCGGGACGGCAAGGTTCTGCGAGCCCTCAGCTCCGAAGTCCGTATCAGAATTCTGGAACTCCTGCAAAATCAGGAGCTTAACGTCTCCGAAATCAGCAAAAAACTCGGCATACCCCAGTCCACCGCGGCCACCAGCATCCTGGCCCTGGAGGAAGTGGGGCTTATCAACAGCCACAGCGCCAACGGGGTTAAGGGGGGCCAGAAGGTCTGCAGCGCCCGGTACAAGGAATTCCTCATCTCCTTTAGCCCCCTAAGCCTTCCTGTGGACCATAACATGATAGAGGTGGAGATGCCCGTGGGGCTTTTTACCTCCCACAATGTGGCGGCCCCCTGCGGGCTCTGCAGCCGGGACGGGATTCTGGGTTTCCTGGACGTGCCTGGCACCTTTTTTTCCCCCGACCGGGTCAAGGCCGCCCTGGTATGGTTCGAAAAGGGCTATGTGGAATACAAATTTCCCAACAACGCCCTGTATTCGGAAAGCAGCGCGCTTAAAAGGCTGGAACTCTCCATGGAAATGAGTTCCGAGGTCCCCGGGACCAACAAGAAGTGGCTCTCCGATATTTCAGTCCGGATCAACGAGGTGGAGATAGGTATCTGGACCAGCCCCGGGGATTTTGGCGACCGCCGGGGAAAGTACACTCCGCCCTTCTGGAAGCTGGAGGGCTCCCAGTACGGCATCCTGACTACCTGGGAGGTAACCGCGGAGGGAACCTTTGTGGATGGCAAGAAGGTTTCCTCCGTGAATCTGGAGGATCTCCGTATCCAGGATCACCATTCCATCAAGGTCCGTATCGGGGTTGATGAATCGGCCAAGCATGTGGGGGGCCTCAACATCTTTGGCAAGGGGTTTGGCGACCACGATCAGGATATTGTGCTGCGGCTTTACCCGGAAGGCTGATCCCCTAAGAACCCCCCATGGAGGGCTCCGGTATGGCTTTTGAACTCCGTGTATATTTGTAGTATACTACATATATACACGAAGTTTGCATGTACCTTGAAAGAACCATGACCCCTGTCATCAGGGAAATTTCCCTGGGCTTCCCCGTACTCCTCTTGACCGGGCCCCGGCAGGTTGGAAAAACCACCCTTCTGCGGACAATAGCCGAGCCCGGCAGAACCTATGTGTCCCTTGATAATTTGGGGGCCCGGCATC
>JAITRD010000047.1 GCA_031288575.1 Treponema sp.
TTTTGTGGACTGGAAAATGCCCGGCATGGACGGCATCGAGCTTGCCCGCAGGATTAAGGAAAAGGGCGGCGCTTCCGTGGTTATCATGATATCCGCCGCTTTGTGGTCCGCCGTCGAAACCGAAGCCAAGGCGGCGGGGGTGAACAAATTCTTAGCCAAGCCCCTGTTTCCTTCCGCCATTGCGGACTGCATAAATCAATGCCTGGGACAAAACACCCTTGTTGCGGATGCCGAGGACGGGCACAGGGAAATAGCTAGCTATGGGGGAATCCGGATGCTGCTGGCGGAGGATGTGGAAATCAACCGGGAAATCGTGATATCCCTTTTGGAACCCACTTCCCTGATTATCGACTGCGCCGAAAACGGCGTCCAGGCGGTTAAACTTTTTATGGAAAACCCGGAAAAATATTCCCTTGTTTTTATGGATTTGCAGATGCCCGAAATGGACGGCTACGAGGCTACCCGCCGCATCCGCCTTTCAGGTGCCCCTAACGCAAAAACCATACCCATCATCGCTATGACCGCCAATGTGTTCCGGGAGGACATTGAAAAATGCCTGGCCGCGGGAATGAACGCCCACCTGGGCAAACCCCTGGATTTAGAAGAGGTACTCACCGTCCTGCGGACCTATGTGAAAAGAGTTCCCGGCAAACGGCCCTAATAGTGGGGGGGTTTTGTTTGGGGAACCGCTTCAAAATCCCGGGACAACTGCCGAAGCCGTTCCTTTACCGCCTCGTGTTCTCCCTTAAGCCGGTCAAAATCCTGGTTTTGGGAGAGGGTTTCTTCCTGGAGGCGGAGAAGAATATCTTCCATATATACAAGCTTGATCTCAAGCCTTTCAAACCGTTCCTCAATTTCGGATTGATTAATCATGGGTTAAGAATAAGCTTTTTTGGCTTCCTTTCATAGCGCGGTGATTGAAAGACTTATTACGGAAGGATTATAGTTAAAATATAATCTATGAGGGGGCATCTATGAGCGAAACCTTCGATTTCACTATTGAGGAATTGGGGAACCGCAATATTAAATCACCGATCACCATGTCTACAGTACAGGGCGATTTAATGGCAAATTATGTTACCGATGATCAGTTTATCCGGCTGAACGCGGAAGTAGGCGTTGGCGCCCAGGCTTCTATCGAGCGAAGCCAGGTTTTGGAATGTGCCGGCCCCCGGGAGATGATCTACTTTATGCCCGCCCATGTTCACGCGGGAATTGTGAGCTGCGGCGGTCTTTGCCCGGGGATCAACGATGTGATCCGGGCCATTGTCCGTTGTTTGTGGTACCGGTACGGGGTACGGCGGATTTCCGGGATCCGTTACGGTTACAAGGGCTTCCTTCCGGATTACCAGTTCGCCCCCAAAGAATTAAACCCGGATGTCGTGGATGATATCCACAAATTAGGGGGGACTTTCCTGGGCAGCGCCCGGGGGGGCGGAAGGGAGGTCGGCAAAATTGTGGACGCCATGGAACAGCTTAACCTTAATATGCTTTTTACCATCGGCGGCGACGGAACCCAGCGGGGCTCCCTGGATATTGCCGAAGAAATAGACAAGAGAAAATTAAAGATCGCCATGGTGGGAATCCCAAAAACCGTGGACAATGATTTTGCCTTTATTCAAAAATCCTTTGGTTTTGATACGGCGGTGGTCAAGGCGGTAGAAGTGGTAACCGCGGCCCACATGGAAGCCCATTCGCAGATTAACGGGATCGGCCTGGTGAAGGTGATGGGCAGGGAATCGGGATTTATCGCCGCCCATACCGCGCTGGCAAGCCACGAGGTAAATTTTGTGCTTATCCCCGAGATACCCTTTAACTTTGAGGGCTATAACGGGTTTTTACGCCATTTAGAAGACCGGCTGAAAAGCCGGAAACACGCGGTGGTCCTTGTCGCCGAAGGAGCCATGCAGGATTTCCTGATAAAGGAGAAAAAAACCGATGCCGGGGGAAACCTTAAAATGGCCGACGTGGGAACCTATCTGCGGGATCGGATACAAGGCTACTTTGACGAAAAAAAGATCGAGATTAACCTCAAGTACATCGATCCCAGCTATATCATCCGTTCCGCCCCGGCGACCCCCGGGGATTCCATTTACTGTGAACGGCTGGGGAACGCGGCGGCCCACGCGGCCATGGCGGGAAAAACCAAGGTTCTTATCGGGCTTATTAATAACGAATTTGTCCACCTGCCCATGAAGGCGGCGGTTTCCCACCGGAACCATGTGGATCCCGAGGGGAGCCTCTGGCGGGATACCCTGGACGCAACCCATCAGCCCATCCTCATGGTGAACCGGTTTGACGATAATTATTCAGATCCTGCTCCCGCTGTTCAGAACTAAGGGATAGGGCGGATATTTTCCGCGGAGAAAACAGAATATGACCTACATGGCAAAGGGCGGTCCGGAACTGGACCTGTCGGACGAGGAAATAGACGGGCTTTTTACCGAAGCCCTGGGACGGATATTAACAGACAGCGCCTTCGCCGGGCCGGCGATTATCCTGCCCCCGGACATAACCCGGTTTCACAGCCGGGCGGGGTTTCTAACGGACATCGCCTGCCGGGAACTTGCCGGAGCCGGAAGGGGCCCGGCGGGGGACCGGCTGGGGGCGGTTATGCCCGCCCTGGGCACCCACATGGCCATGACCGAAACAGAACTGGCCAGGATGTTCCCCCAAACCCCCCGGAACAAATTCCGCGTCCATGACTGGCGGCGGGACGTGGCGGAGCTGGGCCGCCTGGAAGCGGACTGGGTCGAAGCGGTTTCCGAAGGGGCGGTCCATTACGACTGGCCGGTACAGGTAAATAAACTCCTCCGGGACGGGGGATTCTCCCTCGTCATCTCGGTCGGCCAAGTGGTGCCCCATGAAGTCGTGGGAATGGCAAACCATACCAAAAATATCTTCGTGGGGACCGGCGGCAAGGAGGCCATTGACAAAAGCCACTTTGCGGGGGCTTCTTACGGCATGGAGCGCATGATGGGCCGGACCGATACGCCGGTGCGGGCCCTTTTTGACGAGGGGTTCCGGCGTTTCGGCCATTTGCTGCCCCCGGTTCTCTGGGCGCTGACCGTGGTAAGCCCCCGGGGCGAAAAAGAAGGGGCAGCGGCAGGTAAAGCCCGGGGTTCCCTGGCGGTCCGGGGGCTCTATATCGGCTTTGGCCGGGAATGTTTTGAGCAGGCCGCGGCCCTCGCCCGGAAAGTTAATGTGGATCTTCTGGACGAACCGGTACAAAAGGCGGTGGTTTACCTGGAACCGGAGGAATTCCGCACCACCTGGCTGGGGAACAAGGCCGTCTACCGGACCCGGATGGCTATAGCCGACGGCGGGGAGCTTCTGATCCTGGCCCCGGGGCTGGAACGTTTTGGGGAAGACCTGGAAATAGACCGGCTGATCCGCAAATACGGCTACCGGCCCTCTGCGGTCATTCAGGAAAAGGCCGCCCGGGACCGGGAACTGGCGGAGGCCCTTAGCGCCGCGGCCCACCTTATCCACGGCTCCAGCGAAGGCCGCTTTACCGTCCGCTATTGCCCCGGCCCCGGACTCAGCCGCGCCGAAGTAGAAGGGGCCGGTTATGAATGGGGGGACCTGAAAGAAGCCCTAACCCGTTATGACCCCCGCCGGCTGGCCTTGGGCTGGAATACCCTTCCCGGGGGGGAGAGGATCTTTTTTATCCCTAATCCGGCTTTGGGCCTCTGGGCGGAAAAAAAACGTTTTGAGTCAGCCTAAGGATCCGCGTAGAAATAATAAACCAATGGGTTATTTCCCTATTGCGTAAGGTATCTTTCGGCAAGGGCGGGGAGATCTTTTATGAGAAGCGAATCAGGAGATATCCGGGGAAGTTTCCGCCGGCCTGGGGTATCCTCCTCCCGGTTACGGGGAACCGGTCCTTAAATACCTCAGGCAGTTTATATAAACCGGGACGGAGACCAGGACCCTATTCAGCCGGAACCAGGGTAATGGTATAGGGCTTATTCAGGGGATGGAAGGTTCCCCGGAGGGCGGCCCGGGGAGTGCCGGGCCGGGAAGGCGCCGGCGTTTCTCCGGCAAAAAGCAAAGTTTCCATCCCGTCATGGTGGGTAAAGGTAAGTTTGTCCAAGCTGAAGGCGATATACCGGAAAAGGGTCCCGAAGGATTGGGCCAAATAAAAAAAACTTTCCTTTCCCGGCGCCGGGGACAAAGGCCCTTGCCGGTTTGTTTTGTCCAGCAAAAAACGGATAAGGCGGGTACATTCGTTTAAGACCTCTTCCCGGTTTAGCAGGGGGCAAAAGTCCAGGGAGATCCGGAGGGTCCGCATGATCGCAAGAAGCAGGGGGTTCCCCTGCCCCCGGAGGTTGTAATAAAGGGGGCCGATTTTTTTATAGTTCCGGCGGATAATATCCCCTATTTCGGAACGGTTCCGTTTAAAG
>JAITRD010000099.1 GCA_031288575.1 Treponema sp.
GTGCGGGTTAGGGGCAGCCGGGGCAGGGCCGCGGGGAGCATATGGTTTTTAACCAGGTAAAAAATGTCCTCGATGGTTTTCCGGTCAAATTCCAGGCGGCTCAGGAATTTCCGGGCGGCCCGGGCGCCTAATTCGGCATGACCGTCAAAGCGGCGGTTTCCCGAGGAGACCGCCAGGGGTTTGCCCACATCGTGGAGCAGGAGCCCCAGGGACAGACGGAAATCGTAGGCCGTCCCGTTACGGACAAGGGGTTTCCGGTGGCGGAAGGTTTCCAGGGTATGGTTCCATACATTCCCCTCGGGATGGTATTCCTTGGAATGGTCCACATTATCCAGTAAAGCCAGTTCCGGCCAAAGGGCCTCCACAAAACCCGCAGCCTTGAGGAGTTCCAACCCCAAATCGGGCCGGGGGCTTATGAGGATGCTAGTCAGGAGCACCCGCTGGTTCTCCGCATTGGGGAGCGTTCCGGCGGCCAGGTTCCCAAAGGATTGGAGAAGGGTTTTAAAAACCGGCGGCCGGGAAAGGTTCCCCGCGCCGTACCGGGCCAGGATTAAGGCGCCGTCCATGACCGCCCGGTACCGGCCGCTCCCGGGATATAAACCCTCCCACCAGGGTTCGGCCTCCGGGGATGCGTCTTTGAGGCGGGCAGGGCCGGGGGAAACCGCATCCTGCTTTTGCCGGCCCTCCCGGGCCGGGGCATTTTTAGGGGGACCGTCCCGCAATTCCCGGATAAGGGGGTAAATTCCGCAGGGGTCCCGGAAACGTTTGGTTTTCCAGTCCTGGGTAAGGGAGAGCAGCCTGTAGGAAGCGCCGGGATCATCCAAAGGCCGGAACCGCTCTTCCGGATCCAGGCAGCGGAAATAAAAAACCTCTCCTCCCCTATCCACCGCGCCGTCGGCAAGCTCCCTGCCGGGAAAACGGAGCCCTTCAAAGAACTTTGCCAGGACGGAAATATCCGCGTCCGTTTCCACCCAGGTAAAGGGCAGCGGGGTAAAACCCATATACCGGTCCAGGGCGCTATACCCCCGGAAAGAAACCGAATATCCTGTAGAAACCAGGGTTTCGGAAACCCCGGTTTCATAGCTGGCTTCACCCATGATGCTATCCTTTCAAAAAAACTACCCTTTTAAGGAGCCCCGGTTATTTCTTTTTTTTGCCCCTTTCCTTGGGAGCGGCATTTTTGGGAGGGCTTTCTTTCTTTGAAGAACCTGTTTCCCTTCCGGTTTTAGATAATGCCGCAAGAAACCCATCAAGTCTATACCCGGATTCCGCTTCCGCCTCACGGTATTGGGTTGTGAGTTTCGCGATAATCCCAAGCCGGGCAAGCCATTGGGCCATGTTTATCCCGGCAGCCTCCGCGGCCTCCTTCTTTTTCTCCGGGGAACGGGGGGCCTCTTCCAGGGCATCGTCGTTTTCCAGGCTCAGGAACAGGGGTATAAAGGTAAGGGTTTCCTCAAAGGCTTCCTTGTTAAACCAGACAACATCATCAAAAAGATTTACCCCCAAAAGCCGCCGGAAATCCTCCTCCTCATAATTTTCCAAAATCAGGGCTTCCCCAAGCTGACCGCTTTGGTAGGATCCGGCATATTCCGGGCTGGTCCGGGCGAGCAGGGCCTTCATCAGTTCCGTTACCCGGTAGGCTTCGTCGTCGGGTATGCCGAGGGTATGGTAAATTTCCCGCAGTTTGTGATCCAGGAACCAGTGATCCAGCAGGGCCCGGGCCTCGGTTCCCGTGGTTTCCCCGCCGATAATCGGGCGGAGCAGGCTTAAAACCCCGTAGCCCAGCACATAGGCGCTCATCCGGGAATTTGCCCCTATTTGGCCCCCCAATTCCTTGATGAAGGGGGCAAGGGCTCCGTCGGCAGGTAATGTCTCCGGGGAATTTTTAGGGGAAAGGAGGATAAACCGGCGCAGGTACCGGGACAGGTGTTCCCAACCCGCCGCAGGCTCCATCCGCGGGTGATCCCGTTCGGTCTCGAAGGGATCGTACCGTCCCCCGGCGCCGTTCAGGTAAACAGCGGCGGTATTGATAAAGGCCAGGGCGGCTTCCCGCAGGTCCGCGAAAAGCCCCTCGGTTTCCCCGGGAAGGGCCGCCGGTAGCTCCGGTCCGGTTTTTCCGGTAAAGGCGCCGTAAAGCCCCTCAAGGTATTCCGGTTTAAAAAGCCCCGCAAAGGCGCCGTAGAGTTCCCCCAGGAAAATATTCCGGATTGCCGCGTGGAGGTTTCCCACGCCCCGGCCGTTTAGCTCCGTATTGAGCCGGGCCCAGCGGCCCTTCCCGTCTTCTACCTCATGGATGTCCAAAAAAACCTGGGCTTCATAGCCCTTGAGGGACACAAAGAGGCCCCGCTCGGTAATATCCTTGGAGGACCGGATAAACCAGAGGTCGGAACGCTGCTCCCGGAGGAGGACAAAAAACCGGTCTTCCCCGCGGAGGCCCAGGGCCTGGGCGAGGTTGTCCTGGCGGAAGCCGCCGTCCTTTTGGGGGATGGCTACCGAACTCCTGTGGATCCACCCCGCGGTTTCGTAATAGGAATTGTTATAAAATACCAGGGACCGTTCGTCCCCAATACGGTTGGAATAGGCAAAGACGTTTTCGTTGACCCCCCCCTCGGCATATAAATCGTAGAGGCAGAAATCGGCGCTCCCGGCAAAAACGCTCCGCCGCTTCATCAGGGGAAAAATTTCCCGCTCGTGGCGGTCCACCAGGTAGGGGTCCGGCTTTTCGTTCCGGTAGGACCGGCGGTACTCCATGCCGTACTTTTCCTCAAACCCCTCGATTTGCCCGTGGCCGAACATGGGTAGCCCCGGCATGGTCACCAGGAGGGTACAGATCCCGAAATATTTGTCCCCCCTGCCAAACTGGGCCACCGCGGTCTCCTCGTCGGGGTTATTCATAAAGTTGACAAACCGTTTGAGGACCTCCGGGTCGAATTCCAGGGTGTTTTTAATGGTTGCCCGGTATTTGGCGTTTTCTTCATTTTTAAGCATATTCATAAAGGCCGAGTTGTAGACCCGGTGCATCCCCAGGGTCCGGACAAAGTAGCCCTCCATCATCCAGAAAGCCTCCGCCAGCAGCAGCGTGTTAGGAGCCTCCTGGGCGCAGCGGTCCACCACCTCCCGCCAGAATTCGTTGGGTATGAGGCGGTTAAACTCCTCCGCGGAAAGGGCGTGTTCGGAACGGCTGGCAATGTCCCCGCCCCGGCCCGGTTCGGGGTACCAGAGCCGCTGGATGTGGCGTTTTGCCAGGGTCATGGCCGCGTCGAAGCGGACAATGGAAAATTGCTTGCAAACCCCCACGATGGTGCGGATCACCGCTTCCCGGGCTTCGGGGTTGAGGAAATCGATTTGGGCGGTGTCATTCCAGGGCATGGAGGTTCCGTCGTTGCCGTGGTAGATATAACGGACATCCCCGGTGCGGAAATCCACCCGTTTAAAGACAACCGCCGCGTCGCTGCGGTTATAGTAATGGTCCTCGATGTAGAGGCCGATTCCATCCTGGTTGGAGAGGTTTCCCCCGTTAAAGGTATAGGTCGGGAAGGGGGGATACCGGAGCTGGAGGAAACGGTCGGGGTGTTCCATAATCCAGCGGCTGTCTATCCCCGTATGGTTGGGGACCATGTCCGAACCCAGCCGGATCCCCCGCCAGGCGCAGCGTTCCCGGAGCTTGGTAAGGCTTCCCCAGCCCCCCAGTTCCCCGGCAATGTCGTAGTCGTAGAGGCTGTAGGCGCTGGCCGCCGCCTCGGGATTGCCGGTCCACTGCTTCACCGTTTTGGAGGCGTTGCTCCGTTCCCAGATGCCGATGAGCCAGAGCCCGGTGAAGCCCCGCCGGGCCAGTTC
>JAITRD010000119.1 GCA_031288575.1 Treponema sp.
CGCATAACGTTCCGGCTGTTTACGACGTTTTGGCCGCCCGAATAAGCAAATGCGTAGCATTTGCAGGGCAGGCAAAATGTGCCGGAGCAATGGCGTGGGAATGGAGCGTAGCGGAATGACCTAGCCGTTGCGGAGGCCGAGCGACCGAAGGGAGCGAAGCGTAAACAGACCTGTTATGTGCCGTTTTTTCTGCTTAATATTTTATGTCCACTTATGATAATATATGCAAACAACTTCTTGCGCCTTTTTAAAATAATATGAATATCTAAAAAACCATCCAAAATGTCTTACTGAAAATACTATCATATTACCTATTCGTTTGCATTTGTTAAATACTAAAGGATTTTTTTTGATATCAAAAATATAATTGAATAATCTCACAGATTCTTTTGAACTTAATATGAAAACATCAGCATCTAATGCTTCAATAAATGCTTTTAACTCCTTTTTGTATTTTTGTATAATTCGATTTACCTCACCCTTTTCCTGTCGGTTTCTTGCAGCACTTGTTGGGCGTATATTCATATATGTAATGTTTTGCATTGATTTATGCAAGTCATCAACTTTTGAGTATGATTTTTTCATTTCCAATAAAGAATAATCTTCATTAGACAAAAGCTTTAAAAGAGCATGAATAAAAACAGTAGTATAATGAACTGTTCTTCCTTTCTTATAGGTTATCCAGCTTCTAAAATGTTCAAAAGAAAGTGAATTTGTCTGAGAATCCTGATAGCCAACATTTTCATAATTGCAAACAACAATTTTTACTCTTTCATTCCAGTATTGATCGGAAAAAGGTTGATACAACATAATTCCATTGAGATTATCAGTTTTCATTAAATTCCAGAATTTATTCGATACCTCATCAAATATTATTCTGCTCATAGTTACACCTTCCTTAATGAGCAAGAGATTTCTTATATTCAGACCAAAGAAAATTATATCACAAAATACAAGATTTTTGCATTAATTATCCACCACCATTGGTGGTGGATTTTAAGTTACATTAAATTTCTTCGTACTTGATGTTAGGCCTAGCGGTTTTTGCTTCATTTAACGAGATTCCAGCAGCCTCAGCTAAACCTTCGGCAATAGAAGCATCAATATGTTGTGAACTTTTATGCACAACATCAAATCGAAGTCCTTCTTTTACTTTTCCGTAACCCTTTGTTACTTCATAATGTAAAATTTTTTCAGCCATATAAGCCTCCTTAAAAGTTTTATATATTTTATAGCCTTTAAAAAATTATATCAATATTTTTTTAAAAATTTCAGAAAAAATGGCACATAACTTTATGTAAACGCCCTTTCCCTCACCTGTTTTGAAACGCGATAAAAATCCCCAGCTTGTTTGCGCCCTTTGCCGTGTATTTCCTTTCCCGCCCCTGCTGGTAAGCGGTTGCTTCTACATCATCGCCGTCGGTAGATATAATGTTTATAGTAACAACCTCTGTCGGCAATATGGAAAATTTATATTCATCCCCGGCGCCAAGGTATCTTATTTCGTTTTTCGTTACCGACCCCTTCGCAATTGCCGGAGGGTCGTGATATTTGTTTTCCCTTGTTTTGTTAGTATAATGGGTGTAATACAAGTCCTCATTTATTTTCCCGTCTATTTTTACCGCCGCGTTCCCGTAGGTTATTTTTATCCAGGCGCTGACAGCAGTTGACGAAGCGCCGGTTCTGGAATGCAGGCAGGAAAAACATAAAAACAAGGGCAAAACAAAAACAAATATTTTTTTATAATCCATGCTGTCCCCCTTTCCCCTTCCGCTTCTGACGGGAAGGCAAAGCCCGTGCCCGCCCCGGCCCTCTGTCATCAATATAACAACGCCCAATAACAGGGTCAATGAGCTCAACTCAGAATTCAGCAATTCCAAATTTAACTATTCAAAAACCGAAAAGAGACCTGATACTTCTACCGGGGGTCCTGCCGGCGTGAGCCTTTTCGGGTCTCTTTTCGGCCGGAATACTTTTTGGAATTGCTGCCACCAACCAAGGGAAAAGGTAAAAAATGGTCAAATGAATTCAGGGGCGGGAACCGGGGCTAATCTCATTTGACCATTTTTTGAATTTGGAATTGCTGCTCAGAATTTCGCCGGCCGGCTTTACCGCGCTCAAACTTGAAGGCGTCCCGGAGAAAACCTATACTTTTTTTATGACACCTTTTAAAATAGTTTCTTTGGGGGATTTTATCCCCCGGACCTTTGAGCTTTTCTCAAGGGGCGAAGGGAAAGGCTACAGCCCGGCCGCCTTTGGGAAGGACTGCGTGGCGGGTTTGACCGTGGGAATTGTGGCCCTGCCTCTGGCAATGGCCTTTAGCATAGCCGCCGGGGGAAGCCCGGCCCAGGGACTGTATACGGCGATTTGGGCGGGGTTTTTCATCAGCTTTCTGGGGGGAAGCAGGTATCAGATCGGCGGGCCTACCGGCGCTTTCGTGGTGATTATCTTCGGGATAATAGCCCGGCACGGCATGGGCGGCCTGATCACCGCCACCCTCCTGGCGGGGCTTTTCCTCATCATCATGGGCCTTACCGGCCTGGGGCGGTTTATCAAATTCATCCCCTACCCGGTAACCACGGGTTTTACCACCGGCATCGGGCTTATCATCTTTTCCCAGCAGGTCAAGGACTTTTTCGGGTTTACCGTAACGGGAAACTCCCCGGACTTTCTGTCCATTTGGGCCTCCTACGGCCGCTCCCTCCCCACCCTCAAGCCCCTGACCCTGGCCGTGGGCCTGGGGACCATGGCGGTAATCCTCCTGGTACGGAAGCTGGTCCCCCGGATTCCCGGCGCGGTGGCGGGGGTGATCGCCGCCACCGTCCTGTGCGGCCTTTTTTCCCTGCCCGTCGAAACCGTGGGAACCCGCTTCGGCGGCATCCCCCGGGGCCTGCCCCTGCCCAGCATCCCCCAATTGGACTGGCTTACGGCCCAGGAACTCCTGCGGGATTCCTTCGCAATCGCCATCCTCGCGGCCATCGAATCCCTCCTTTCGGCGGTAGTCGCCGACGGCATGACCGGGGACCGGCATAACGCCAACATGGAACTGGTAGCCCAGGGCATCGGGAACATCGCGGCGGCCTTCTTCGGGGGCATCCCCGCCACCGGCGCCATAGCCCGGACCGCCACCAACATCAAATCCGGGGCCCAGAGCCCCGTCGCGGGGATGGTCCACGCCCTCACCCTGGTGCTGTTCGTGCTTTTCATCGCGCCCCTGGCCTCGGCAATCCCCCTGGCAAGCCTTTCGGCGGTGCTTATTGTGGTAGCCTGGGACATGAGCAACCTGGGCCGCTTTGTCCGGCTCCTCCGCTTCTCCCCGAAAAGCGACGTTTTAGTCCTGCTCACAACCTTTATACTCACCGTGATGGTGGACCTCACCTTTGCCGTGGAAGTGGGCGTGGTCCTGGCGTCCTTCCTTTTCCTGCGGCGCATGGCGGAGGTAACCGGCATCAAGCCCGACGCCAAGGGAGTGGGGACGGAGATCCTTTACGGCAGCCCCGCCGCCGCGGCCCTGCCGGAACACGGGAAAAACGTCGAAGTTTACGAGATCACCGGCCCCTTCTTTTTTGGCGTGGCGGATACCCTCCAGCACACCCTGCGGGCAGTGGCCCGGAAGCCCTACGCCTTTATCCTGCGGATGCGGAATGTCCCCGCCATCGATTCCACCGGAATCACCGCCCTCGAATCCTTCCTGGCCCAATGCCGCCGCGGCAAGATTTTACTTTTCCTCTGCGAAATCCGGGACCAGCCCCTGAAAGCCCTGGAAAAAGCGCAATTTATAGAAGCAATCGGCGCGAATATGGTTACGGAAACCCTGGACGAGGCCCTCAAACGCGCGGCAAATTAAGAAGGGGGAGCGCCGCTGACGGCATGGGGACAACAAATTTCTTTCTATATTGTGCCTTTTCCAACGCTGCTCCCCCTGGCTTCAACCCCGCTCCGCGGGTTTTCCGCCACCCCCACTCCTTTACTAAACTTGACCCGCAATTCAGGCGGTAAAATTACCCGGGTACCGTTAGCCCCCCCTTCAGGCTAAAGTTGCCCCGCTTTTCTTGAGTAGGCCCGCCGGGGAAGGGGAAAGGCCGGGAAAAAGGGAATTCCCCGCCGGAGCAGGCGGGGTAAAACCGCTCCGTTGAGGAGCGTTTGTTCAAAAACCGTAGCACACGCCCGGCGCCCAGCGAAAGTGACTATACGGAAAAAAAGCGCGAAGGCTTTAGCCGGAGCAGTGCGCCGGAGAAG
>JAITRD010000176.1 GCA_031288575.1 Treponema sp.
ACCTCGGCCTTGTACAATTCCTGTTTGACTTCATTCAGCATATGGGGCTGTATATAGGCAATAATCAGTTTCATCTTTCACCTCCTTTACATATTACTGAAAATCTGGAAGCCCGAGTAAGCTTCAGCTTTATGTTCGCTTTGGTCGAGGCCGATAAGCTCTTCCCTGGGCGAAACCCGCAATCCGGTTACTGCTTTGATGATAAAGAAGAGGGCGAGGCTTGTTATCGCTGCCCAGGAGCCAACCGAGATGACGCCGATGAACTGGATGCCCAGCTGGGCAAAGCCGCCGCCGTGGAGAAGCCCTATGACGCCTTCGCTGGGAGCATTGCCCCAAATACCCACCGCCAGGGTGCCGAAGATACCGTTGGCCAGGTGAACCGAAACCGCGCCCACCGGATCATCCACCATAAGTTTTTTATCGATGAATTCCACGGAAAGCACCACCAATACGCCGGCGATAGCGCCGATAATAATGGCAGCCCCGGGGGATACTACCGCGCAGGGAGCCGTAATGGCTACCAGCCCCGCCAGAACGCCGTTCATGGTCATGGAGCAGTCCGGTTTCTTAAACCAAATCCAGGAAGTAATCATCGCGGTAATAGCGCCCGCGGAAGGGGCAAGACAGGTAGTAACCGCCACCCTGGCGACGGAAGTGCCGCTGAAGATGGTGCTGGAGTCGGCAATCGACGTGCCGGTGGATGCCGCGTTAAACCCGAACCAGCCAAACCAGAGGATGAACACCCCCAGACAGGCATAGGGAATATTGTGGCCGGGAAAGGCCTTAACCGTTATTTTGCCGTCCGCGCCCTTCACATATTTGCCCAGCCGGGGACCCAGGACGATAGCGCCCATGAAGGCCGCCCAGCCTCCCACGGAATGGACAACGGTGGAACCGGCGAAATCGTGGAAACCGAGATTCCCAAGCCAGCCGCCGCCCCAAACCCAATGGCCCTGGATGGGGTAAATGAAGGCCGAAATAAAACAGGTGTAAATCAGGTATGACTTAAACTTGGTCCGCTCCGCCATGGCTCCCGAAACAATGGTGGCCGAGGTAGCGGCAAACACCACCTGGAAGAACCATGACTTGTAGAAATTAGCCGATTCAACATCCAAGCCCTGGGTTCCCGGGAAAAACTGATCCGTCCCGATAAGCCCGCCCAGGGCATCGGTTCCCCACATAAGGCCCCACCCGAAGGCCCAATATACAATCGCCCCAAAGCAGAAGTCCATGAGGTTTTTCATGGTAATATTGGTGGCGTTTTTAGCCCGGGTTAATCCCGTCTCAACCAGGGCGAATCCCGCCTGGAATATAAAGACCAGGATCGCGCCGAGGAACATCCAGACAAGGTCCACCGAGAAGCCCAAAGCGTCCGGCTCAGTACCTTCCTGGGCAAAGAGTGAAAACCCTAGACACAGGAACAAAGTCATGAAAACAAGAATTTTTTTTCGCACCTTTTTGTCCTCCTCATAGAATGCTATATAGCTTGCATACAACATAGCAGAAACTGTGCCAGGACAAAAAATGTTGTCATTATATTGTCATCATAAAAGAAAAAACGTAAAAAAATAAAATTTAAGTTTCCCCGGGGAGTTTGCCGCGCTTCGGGCATAAATATTTATGCCCAACAAAGCCAGGTGGCATGACCGTTAACCGGGGTTTTTGCGCGGCCATGCCAAAATCCGCAAGCGCGGCGGACTGCCGGAGAAATTTCCCGCGGAAAAAGGGACCGGGAAAAAGGGCGAGGCCCCTGGATTAATAAAGAATTTATAAAATCTGTATTTATCGGGGATTATTTCTTACATAAAGGTAACCCCGAAAAATCCTTCCTACATTTTTGTAGCCCTGTAAAGGCGCCAGTTGATTCCGTAATGGTGAACCCGGAGCCCCATCTGCCGCTCGGTAATCCCCAAACGCCGGGCCGCGGCGCTCATATTCCCGTCGGCAAGCTTCAGGGCCTCGACAATAAGTTCCTTTTCCAGCCGGGACAGGGCCGCTTCCAGGGTGGTGGTCGGTTCGGTATTGGTAGAAGCGGCGGATTGCAAACTCGGCGGAAGGTTGTAGGAATGGATTACCATATCCGCGGAAAGGATCACCGCCCGCTCAATGCAGTTTTCCAGCTCCCGGACATTGCCCGGCCAGGAATAACTGGTAAGCAGATCAATCGCGGGGGAGGATATCCGTTTGATAAGTTTTCCGTTTTTATCGGCGTATTTTTCCGCAAAATGATCCGCCAGAAGGATGATATCGCTTTTCCGTTCCCTAAGGGGAGGAATATGGAGGGGGAATACGTTCAGCCGGTAATAGAGATCATCCCGGAAGCGGCCGGACTTCACCTCCTCCTCCAGGTTTTTATTAGTCGCCGCTATAAGCCTGACATCCACCTTTATGGTGGAGTTCCCCCCTACCCGCTCCAGCTCCCGTTCCTGAAGCACCCGCAGGATCTTGACCTGAATTTGGGGGGACAACTCTCCGATTTCATCCAGAAACAGGGTTCCCCGGTGAGCCAGCTCAAAGTGGCCCTTGCGCTGGGCATGGGCGCCGGTAAAGGCCCCCCGTTCATGGCCGAAAAGTTCGCTTTCAATGATTGATTCGGGGAGGGCGGCGCAGTTTATCTTAACAAAACTTTGCCCGACCCGCTTTGAAAGGCGGTGCAGTTCCGCCGCCACCAGTTCCTTCCCGGTGCCGCTTTCCCCGGTGATGAGCACCGTGGCGTCGCTGGGGGCGACCTGGGTCAGCATCGAATAAACTCCCCGCATGGCGTTACTGGTGCCGATAATGCTGCTCCCCGCCATAATCCGGCCGCCCTGATCCTTTAGGGCATGGCTGTCCTCGGCGTCATGCTCCTGGCGATAATGGAACTGCTCCTCCATAATCCGTTCCCGGAGCTTTGCGGAATCCGCAATTATAGAAGAAACCTTCTCCAAAAAAGCCCGGTCCCGGGCCATTTGGTTCTCCGGCGCATCCTCCCGGATGCGCCGCTCCGCGCTGAGGGTTCCAATCACGCTCCCCTTGGAACGTATGGGGACGCAGTAATAGGTAAGCCCCACCATATCCGCCATGGTGCGGTTTTTCGCCCGGTTCAAAAAACGGGTCTCCCGGGAAAGATCCGGCACGGTAACCGCTATGCCGGACTCAAAAACCCTGCCCACCAGGCCTTCCCCAAAGCGGTAAATGCCCCGGGCTTTTTCTTCCGGGGTGAGCCCGTAGGCTTCCTCAATCTTGAGAAGCCCCGTGGTCCGATCCAAAAGGGTTACCATCCCCCAGGTAAGCCCCGCCCGGATTTCCATAAGGTTTAAAAGGGGCCCCAGGGCGGTCCTCAGCTCCACATGCCGGTCAAAGGTCCGGACAATATCAAAAAGCAACTCCAGTTCTTTCCGTTCCCAATCCCGGTCCTGCCCTTCAAGGGCGGGAAAATCCGCCCCGCCGATCATTGCGTCCCTTTCCATA
>JAITRD010000198.1 GCA_031288575.1 Treponema sp.
CGGCGGTTTTCCCCGGGATTTGCCTCCAGCCAGTCGTACTTGAAGATCCGCAGCCGCATGGCTTCATCCAGGTAAAGTAAAATTCCCGCGGGCCCGGGGAAAAGAAAGGCCAGAAACACGGATAGTACCAAAAGCACCGTACAAGTAATAAAAGAAAAAATACAAAAACCGGGATTGTCAAAGAAAAAAATGAAACATTTTTTTATAACCTTGTTTATTTTGGTATCCAGCCGGGCACGGACCGCAAATAAAAACTGAAAGGATAAACCCGTCACCACCAGGGTCCAGAAAATCACCGCCGCCAATAAAAGGCCCAGCAATGACTGCATATGCAAATAAAAAGGAATGGCCAGGGATATCAGGAGCCAGATAAGAAAAACAATCCCCCCCATGATAAGACCCATGGGCCAGGCCGTTTTAATATTATTTTTGAAATCGGCAAATCCAAAGGAGCCATAATCCGATATTGATTTAAGCGATTGGGCCGCGGCGGCAAGGTACACAAAACACCACAATATACCGATTAACAGAACCCCCACGGCCAGGGGGGGAAAGGATTCCAGAAGGGAGGGGGCAAAAACCGGAACCGTCAGGAAAATGATAAATCCAAGATTTACCAGCGCGACTTTGAACAGGTTGTCCCAAGTATCAAAGAAGGTCTTTTTGATAAGAAAGCCAATCATAAAAATACTATACCCTGTTCTTATTCCCTCGTCCACCGGTAAAAAGGGGAAACAAGCCGGGCCTTCGAATAAAGCCGCCGGGATTGGGAATTCGGGGAAGGCTTCCCCTTTTTCTCAAATAACCCTAATATTGATTTTTCATGCTGCCAGCGCAATGCTTTTAAGAGGGAATTTTAATGATAACAAAATATCACATTTTTATTAGTTCCGCTCCTGAGGATCTAAAAAACGAGCGGCTGGAATTAGAAAAGCTTATTTTTGAATTGGGACATATTCCGGTTGTTCCGGCTCTTTTTGATACCGAAAATAAAACCGAAGGGAAGATTGTTAATAAAATTATTGAAGAATGTGATTATTTTTTAGTTCCTGTTGCCCATAAATACGGCGCCGAGAGGCGGCCCTCCCCGGCGGAGGCGGAATTCAGCCATGCGGTAAGGGCGGGAATCCCGGTAATCGCCCTGATTATTGATGAAAAGGCCCGGCGGAAGGCATCAAAAAGGGAAAAGGAGGGGCCCCTTATCGAGGCCCTGGAGAATTTCAAGGATAAACTGCGGGATTATCCCTATGATACCTGGGCCGGGGTGGCGGAAGTGCGGCAAAAGACGCGGGCTATTCTTATTCAGGAGATGAACCTGAATCCCCGGCAGGGCTGGGTTCGGGGGAATGAGGCTGTTCAGCCCGGGGTCGCCAATGAACTTGCCCGGTTAAGCAGCGAAAACGAGGCGCTTAAGCGGCAGCTTAAACCCGGCAAGGAAAGCAGCCGGGAGACGCTCACCCGCCTGAAGGCCCATACCCGGCGGGCCCTCAAGATACTTAGTTCAAACAAAATTTTTTTAAGTTTTTATTATGCCGCCGGGAAAAATTGGGAAAATACCCGGGAATACCGGTACCTCCACCTGTTTAAACTCCTGGCCCCGGAGCTGTCCCTGGGAAAAAACACCGCGGAACTGTCCCGCTTTCTGGGGAATACCCTCAACCCGGATCCGGGCAAAACCCCCCGCAAGGATTTTCCCGCCCCGTCGAATACCATAAAAAAAGTCATGGCGGATTTTGCCCTGCTTAAACTGGTAAAAACCGCGGAAAATTATCCCGGCTCCGGCGAAGACGAGGCCTGGGAAATCACCGAATACGGGAAGGATCTCTATGCCGCTTACCGGATGCACCAATTAGAGCGGGCCGCCAATGAGCAAGCCCGTCCCGGGAGGAAGGCCAAATGAGGTTCCCCGGGGTTTGGGCCTAAACTTGACCCACAAAATTCTGAGTAATTTCCGCAGGGGAGGGGAAAATATGCTTGTAGAGTCCGCCTCCGCTATCTTCGATACGCTCCGGCGGGGAGTTCCGTGGACCTGCTTGCAGGTCCCTATTTTTCCCGGCGGCAATTGTTTATCTCGACAAATAATGAGAATTCGTTTATGATGTTTTTATGCTTGAATATCGTGATTATATCGCCGATTGGCCGGATATGCCCTATCCGAATTTTGTCGCATGGCTGGACGATCTTGAAGCCCGCTGGAAAGATAAAACCGCCATACTTTACCGTTCAGGAAAGCAGACGGATTTTACCGCATGGTCCTTTACCAAACTTGCCCGGGAAAGCCGGAGAATAGGCCGGGGCCTTCTCGCGGCGGGGCTGAAAAAGGGGGACCGGGTCGCCCTTTGGGCGGAAAACCGGCCCGAATGGATGGCGGTATGGCTCGGAGCCGCCATTGCCTCCCTGGTGATTGTCCCTATTGATTTCCTGGTTTCCGAAAGCGAATGTACGAACATCCTAAAAATTACCCAGTCAAAGGCTTTTTTCTATTCCCTAAGAAAAAAGGAATATGCCGAAAACCTGGCTTCCCGGGGCATAAAATTAAACGCCCTGGTTTCCCTTGATTATGCGGGGGATTTCTCCTATGCCGCCTTCGGCAATGACGCGGGCGGCCAGAGCCTTCCGATTGCCGGGGATATCGCCGAGCAGGCCCCGGTCTCCATAGTCTTTACCTCGGGCACCACTGGTTTTGCCAAGGGAGTAACCCTCCACCACAAGGGGATCATCGCCAATACCAGCGCGGCGATCCGTTCCCTGAGGGCCTACAGCAGCGACGTGTTTATCAATGTACTCCCCCTGCATCATACCTATCCCACTACCTGTTCCTTCATAGCCCCCCTGTCGGTGGGGGCATCCGTCATTATCGTGGAAAAGCTGGTCGGCAAGGTGGTTATCGATGACATCCGGGACGCCGGGGGCACCTTCCTCATCGCCGTTCCCCTGCTTTACGACAAGGTAAAGGCGGCAATTGAACAGAAATACAATGAACTTCCGGGAATAATCCGGGGCCCCCTGGATGTGCTGCGGGGAATCTCTCTGGCCCGGGCAAAAAAGGGCAAAATCGCCTTTGGGCGGGCCGCCCTCTGGATTATCCGCAAAAAGGCAAACCTCGCGTCAATACGGATGATGGTTGCCGGCGGCGGCCCCCTTAATCCCAAAACCGCGGATTTTTTTGATTCCCTTGGCTTTAATATCGTCCACGGTTACGGGATGAGCGAAAACAGCCCCCTAATCAGCGTCAACACCCCCTGGCACAAACGGAATGCCTCGGTCGGGCTTCCGGTTAAGTATACGGATGTCAAGATCATCGACCGGAATGAAGAAGGCATCGGGGAGATCGTGGTAAAATCGCCTTCGATCATGCTGGGGTACTATGAGGATCCTAAATCAACCCGGGAAATGTTTACCGAAGACGGTTACTTAAAAACCGGAGACCTGGGCTGCCGGGACGAGGAGGGTTTTATCTACATTAACGGCAGAAAGAAAAACCTCATCGTGAGTTCCGGGGGCAAAAACATTTACCCCGAAGAGATTGAGGCCCATTTTGAGGGCTCCCGGGTGGTCGGGGAGATCCTGATCATCGGCCGGAAGGAGCAGGAATTCGGGGGCGAGCAGATCTTTGCCGTGGCGGTTCCCCATTATGAGGCCCTGGCCCAGGATTATCCGGGAAAAGAGAAGGACGAGGCCTTTATCAGGGAACTGGTTAAGAAGGAAGTAGAAAAGGTAAACCGTACCCTGGTAGGGTATAAAAAGATAAGCGATTTTACCCTCCGGAAGGAACCCTTTGAAAAAAACGCCCAGCAGAAAATACGGCGCTTTATGTATAAAAATTACGAAAACCCCTAAGGGCCTCTGTCCGCACAACGGCGAAGCTAAGGACACCCGGGGTTTGCTCTAAACTTAACCCACAATTCCGGCGGTAAATTTATTATCCGAGTACCATTACCCCCTTTTAGGCTAAAGTTGCCCCACTTTGCTTGAGCAAGTCCGCAGGGGAGGGGGAAAGGCCGGGGAAAAAATTTGGAATTCCCCGCCGGAGCGTATCGAAGATAGCGGAGGCGGACTCTACAAGCATTTTTCCCGGCCTTTTCCCCTCCCATGCGGGAATTACACAGATTTTGTGGGTCAAGTTTAGGGTTTGCCCTGCGACGGCTCATATTTCTTTTACAAAGAGGCTGAAAACCTGTATTCCCAGGGTTACCACCAGGGTAACGATGGCCCCCGCTACGATAACCCCCAGGGCAACCGCGGCCAAGGTCCGGCGGCGGTTCAGGCCCAAAACCCAGGCGCCCAGGGTACCGGTCCAGGCGCCGGTGACCGGAAGGGGAACCGCCACAAAGGCGGCTACCCCAAGCCAGCCCCAGCGCTCCACCCCCCGGCGGAGTTTCTCCCGAGCCCGGTCCACAAAGCGGTCAAAAAAAATCCGGTACCAGCGAAACCACCGGCGCCCGGCCAGTTTAAGCAAAAATCCGTGGAGGGTGGCAAGAAAAAACCAGCAGGCGGGCGCCACGAGGATATTCAATGCTACGGCAAAGGGATAGGCCCAATACCAGGGTATGCCCTGGGATATCGCAAAGGGGATAGCCCCCCGGAGTTCGGAGATGGGCAAAAAGGCGAGAAGGGCGGTCCAGCCGAGGACAAGGGGAATACCCATTACAGGAGAAGTTCCCAATAACCCACATCAAGCCATTGATCCAGCTTATACCCGATTTCTTTAAAACAGGCTATCTGGGTAAACCCCCATTTTTCGTGGAGGCCCACACTCCTCTCATTGGGCAGGGTTATTCCCGCCACTATGCTGTGGATGCCGGTCTTTTTTACCGCCTCCAATAGGGAGGCCATAAGCTTGCCCCCCAAACCCCGCCCTTCCTGGCCGTGTTTCAGGTAAAGGGAATCTTCCGCGGCAAAACGGTAGGCGCTCCGTTCCTTCCATTTATTGACATAGGCATAGCCGATAAGCTCCCCCGCTTCTTCATAAACAAACCAGGGGTAGTTAGCGGAAACATCCCGAATTCGGTTTTCCATATCCCCCGGGCTAAGGGACACTTCCTCAAAGGTAATTACCGTATGCTCAATATAATAGTTATATATTTCGGAAATAGCCCGGGCATCCCCGATTCTAACCGGCCGTATCATGGGGCTAAATAAATCTCCCTGCTCATCCTATGCCTCCCTCGCTTATCGCGCCTGGTAAGACAGGATAACCCCTTTATGCCCCTTGTACAAGCCGGGCTAACTCCACAGCCGCTCCGGGTATATGCCCCGGGCAACCAAATCCGCAATACGGTTTATCGCCGCCTCCCGGTCTTCCTTATAGGTTACCCCAAACCAGGGGGCATCCGCCCGGAGAACCCGGATCTTCAGAAGCTGGTTTTTGATAAACCAGTCCGCGGCCAGGGGAATATAACATTCGCTCTTAAGCTGCCCGGCGGAGCTTTTCAGGAAATTCTCAAAATAGGTTTTGAACTGGGGCAGAATGGCCGGGGGAAAGCCCCAAAAGTTCATAGACACCGGGGTGTCCGGGGCCAGCTTGAATTTGGAACCGCCGGCGGCGGTATTGAAGATACCCTCCCCTTCCCGGGCAATGGCGGTGAGTTCGTTGACCGACACCAGATAATCCTCTTTTACCTCGCAAACCCCCCGGGCAACCGTCCCCTGGGGGCTCAGGGTTTTTTCCAGCTTATAGGGGACAATGGCCCCTTCGGCCAAACCGGGGGAACTTAAATAGCGTCCCAGGGCCGTAAAAGCCTCCCGGCCGTAAAAATCATCGGCATTAATCACCGCGAAGGGAGCGTCTATCCTATCCGCCGCGCAGAGCAGGGCATGGGTGGTACCCCAGGGCTTGGTCCGGCCAAGGCTTTTTACCCCGGCAAAAAGCTCCGCCGGAATAAGGCTGTCCAGTTC
>JAITRD010000200.1 GCA_031288575.1 Treponema sp.
ATGTCTGTGGGGCTTGCCTGGACCAGCATGGGGGGGGATACCCTGGTGATCGAAGCCATCTCGGTGCCGGGTAAGGAGGGCCTTACCCTGACAGGAAAGATGGGGGACACGATGAAGGAATCCGCCACCATCGCCATGACCGTGGCCCGCAAACTCGGGACGGAACGCTACGGCCTGGACGCGTCCTGGTTCGAGAAAAACCATATCCACCTCCATATTCCCGAGGGGGCCACCCCCAAGGACGGCCCCTCCGCGGGGATCACCATGGCCACGGCCCTTCTGTCCCTCATGAGGGGGAAAATTATCACCGACCGCCTGGTGATGACCGGGGAACTCAGCCTGACCGGTCAGGTCCTTCCCATTGGGGGGCTTAAAGAAAAGACCATCGCCGCCCGGCGGAACAGGGCAAGGCACATAGTCATCCCCAAACAGAATCTCCGGGATCTGGATGAAATCCCCGATCATGTTAAAAAAGGCATCGAATTTCACCCCGTGGAGCGTTTTGAGGAGGTCCTTGCCCTGGCGCTGCCGGATTGACCGGATAAAGAGGGAATGTACCAGCATCCTAAACTGGCTGCCTTTACCGATACCTTGGACGCCCTGTTCCGCGAGGCGGATGAAATCCTGGAAGAACGCTGGGGGGACCGGTTCTCCCTGCACCCTAACCGGCCCCGGCGGGGCACAACGGGAAACCCCGAAATGGACGGCCTCTTTGAGATTATCCCGGACTTTACCCCCGGTTTCGGCTCCCAAAAGGGGCGGGGCTACCTCATCTCTTTCCGGGTCGCCACCCTGGAACGGGTCCCCCCCGCGCAGTTTGAAGACTTTATGGATGAAACCGCCGCCTGCGTCCGGGAACTATTGCCCCGTTATTTTCCCGGGCGGAAACTGGAAGTAGTCCGGGACGGGAAGCGGTATAAAATAACCGGGAACTTTTCCCTGGGTGAAATTTAGCGGCCTGCCGGTATTTTTAGTTTCTCATTTCCGCCAGATATTCCCGGGCTACCGGGTCTTCGGGCTCCAATTCCAGGACGGTACGGAAAAACCCCGCGGCTTCATCGTCGTCGCCCTGCTTTTTAGCCAATACCCCCAGGTTGGAGATAATCTTAACATTCTCAGGCTCTTCCCGGAGGGCCGCCTCCAATTCTCCCCGGGCTGCCCGGTAGTCCCCCAATTCCATAAGGCAAATAGCCAATTCATTCCGGGTATTGCCGTCGCCGTTCCCCAGCTCCAGGGCTTTTCTGAAAGCGGCGGCGCCGTCTTCCCACCGGCCCAGCCTCCGCAAGGCCCATCCTAAGAGGAACCAGCCGTTCCGGGCATCGCCGTGCCGTTCCAGGAAATCCCGTATCAGGGGAAGCCCCTCCTGTTCATCTCCCCTGCGGACACATTCGTAGGCTTCCTGGAATATGGCGTCATCCAAACCCAAATCCGTAATTTCCTTTATAAGAATTTCAGCCTGTTCTTTCTTTTCCCCTTCCTCAGCCAGGGAAATATAGGCGGTAAAACATTCCTTGGCCTTTTCAAAGTCCTGGCGTTTCATAAAGAAAAATCCCCCGTTAAAAAGGGCGTTGGGGAAGGGGGGATCAAGGGCAAGGACCCGGTTATAGGCGGCATGGGCCCTTTGGTTTTCCTGTTCCGCCTCCTCCTCCCGGCCGGATCGTTCCAGGGCTTCCGCCTTATCCTCCAGGATAAGGGCCCGGTTGAGAAGCACCACCGGGGAATAAGGGAAAAGCCCCTCCAGGGCCGCGGTAATTTCCAAGGCCAGGGCATAATCGCCGTTTTTTGCCTTTAAAATAGAAGCCTCGGTAAATTCTTGCAGGATATCCGGTTTGACCGCCAGGACAAAACGGCGGTAATAATCGATCCAGCCGGGATTAAGGGAGGGGGCGCTTTCGGACTCCGGAAGGGTTTCCCCTTGAAAGCCCGCGACTGCCCGGATCATCCCTGAAAGGATCATCTCCCAGGAAAAGGCTTCCCAGTCGATCTTCGTCTCCCCCGGGGGCAGTTCCACCGGAATAGGGATGGCGGGATCTATCATGAAATCCTTTTCCGGCCTTTCACCGGAAGATTCCCCGCCCCCGGCATCAAGCCTGCCCCGGAGGGACTCGGGAACCGAGAGAAAAATAAGGCGGCCGGAATTATTGTCTTGCTGGCTCATTTTTTTCTTGCCCGATCTTCTCCCCCTTCTTTTTGAAGGGCATAGGCCGGAACCCCCTTGGGTTCCTTCTCCGCTGCCGGAACGGCTTTTTTAAGGGGCTGAGAGGACAGGGTTTTTTTATCCGCCCCAAGGTCTTCCTGGGCATCGTTTCCGCGGGTATCCGCCCGCACCTGGCCTAAATAGTCGTTAATCCGTATTTTATAGCCCATGGGAATTTGCGCTTCGTCAAACTCTATAGCCAAGGCGACCAGATCCTTCCTGCCCTCCACAACTTCCGAGCGGATAAATTTTCCCTTTAAAAGAAAACTCTCCCGGGGATCATCAAAATCAATGCGCAGGGTCGATTCCCGGTCTACCAGGAATTTTGCCACCCCCATCATGATAACCTTTGCCCCGGAAAAGGAAAGATCCCGTAAAATAGACCGCCGGGGCACTCCCTGAATAAAAACGGCCCCTTCTTTGGAAAGGATATTCAATTTCCGCTGGCTGTCCACGGTAATAAGGATCCGTTCTTCCCGCCTTTTAGAAGAATTGACATTGGCGTCCAGAACCCGCCCCATGATTTCAATTAAATCATCCGGGGGGCGCTGGGAAAATTGCAGGGTAAACATGGCGACATCCTGGGAACTATTATAGGGCGTATAACCGGCTGCCCGGGCGGAAACAAAAAAAGTTACCGGATTCCCTGTTTCGGGACTGCGAAAACAAAATCGGAGGCTTACCATATTGTTGGCTTGCTGCAGCTTTTCAAGCAGCCCCGACCTGATATTAGCGACGACTTTAGCTCCTTGAAAGGAAGAAGCATAAACAATACAAGGCCAAAAATCACTCACGCATTTTAAATAAACCTGTTGGGTTATGAGCCTGGTTACCTGGACAATCTCCTTGGTAAAGGTTACTTCAATTGTTTTAAAGCGTTCATAATAAGTAGTAATTTTTTGACTAGTCAAAATACCCATTAATAATACTATAAGTCGCTTTCAGTTTAGCGTCAATTAGAAGCAATGCTTCATATGAAATCTAAGCTTGGAAGCGGGAAAGGCTTGAGCCGCTGGCTCTTGCGGTTTTTCAGGCTTTTATTAGCCTGCGAACCTTTGGTTCGAAAAAACCGCGGAGTTTAAGGAAGCTTTCCCAAAAACTGAAGTTTTGGGAAAGCTTCCATCGTTTCAAATTTTACTGGACAGCTTCACTAAAATAGCATATCGTTGTGGTATGAGAGGACGATTGTCCAATCAATGGGCAATCCCCGGTTTTGGCCGCTGTATATGCGGGTGGAGAGGTGGCGAAAAACATACCCTTTGTGATACAGCTTTCCCTTATCATGTTTCTGATAATGGGGACTCCCTGTATTGTTCTCATGCTCTACAGCAACCACCGGATCATGTTGTATTCGGATGAAGAAATAGCTAACGCCGCCCTCTCGAACATCGAGGTAAGTCGCCGGCTGAACGAAAGTATCATGAACCGGGTAAGCGCAAGTGTATTGCGGTTTGTGGAAAACCAGGACTATGTGGAATACCGGGGCTTGCAGAAATACGCTTCCATCCAGGGGAACATCGAAAACGGCCTGCGGGTCAGGAACATCCAGAACGAGCTTCTTGCCATTGTAAAAAACGACGAGGCGATACAATCCATTTTTCTGATCTTTGACGATGCGGACTATGTGATATCCACCGACCGGGGCGTGGTAGAACTTATCGACTATTTCTCCCTTACCTGGATGCGCAGTGTCCCCTCCCAGCGGAGGGGGACAGGCGGCGTGTGGGTAGCCCGGGACCTGCCCTTCGCCACCCTGCGGACCATCAGCGTGAGTAAGGATACGGAAAGGTCTGTTCCGGTCCTCTCCTACATCTACTTCCTAAATCGTCTCACTACCGCCATTGGGGGGACAATCGTGGTCAACATACCCGAATCTTTTATCGCCGCCAGCCTGAATTACGACCAGGGGAGGGGTGATTACGGTACCATGCTTATCCAGCGGAACGGCAAGGTAATTTCCCATCCCGACAGCGGCAGGGTACTGGCCCAGTCCCGTAACTTTCCCCGTATAGCCTGGATCCTGGACAACGAAGAAAAGTCGGGTTACGCCTTTTTCAACGACGGCGGTACGGAGATCCTCTACACCTGGCTTAA
>JAITRD010000083.1 GCA_031288575.1 Treponema sp.
ATAGGGGCCTATCTGATGCGGGTCCTGGGCAAATATGATTACGGCGCCGTTTCGACCATCGTCATCGTGATCCTGGCGGTGATGCTTGCCATGGAAGCGGCGGTGAACAGGCTGAGGAAGGCCATAAAGGAGTAATGCCATGCCGGCGAATTTTGTGCGCCTTCCTTTGAAAAACGCGAACAACCTCCGGGCATGATCCGGGAGGGAACGGGCGGCGGGAAGCCGTTTAAAGGCAAAAAATAGAGAAAAAAAATAAATTTTTCGCCTTTTTCCCTTTACAAAATATTTTTTTTACGCTATGTTAGATTCATATAATATTGTTATATATTTCTAACTATTGAGGAGCAGCCATGAAAAAGGTTTTGATAGTATATTGGAGCGGAACCGGAAATACCCAGGCTATGGCGGAATCGGTAGCCAAGGGGGTAAGCGACGGCGGCGGGGAGGCGGTCCTAACAAACGTCGCCGGCGCGTCGGCGGCCCATGTTAAAGAGGCGGATGCCCTGGCTTTCGGCTGTCCCGCCATGGGGGCGGAAATACTGGAAGAAAGCGAGATGGAACCCTTTATCGCGTCCCTGGGTTCCGCCGACGTGGAGGGCAAGCCCCTGGGGCTTTTCGGCTCCTATGACTGGGGGGACGGCCAATGGATGCGGGACTGGGCTGACCGGATGAAAGCCCTGGGCGCCCGGCTTTTAGGGGAAGGGCTTATCACCCAGCTTGAACCCACCGAAGAAGCCCTGGGCAAATGTTACGAGCTGGGTAAAAACTTAGCCGCCTAATCCATGGGGGATAAGCTGTTCCTCGCCCGGGCCTACAGGATCATCCTCGGGCTGGAGGATACCCGCCGGCGTCTGCGGGCCTTTATGTCCTGGGCGGCGGGGCCCCTCATTGCCGGGGTAAGGCCCGCCGCCCTGATCCGGATGCCCCGGGGGGATTTGGCAACCGCCTGGGCCGCCTGGGGAAGGGAGCTTTGCGGGGCCTGGTCCCTGTCGGCCTTGCCCCTGCGGGAAAGTCCCGGGGGAACGCTGATCTTCCTTTTCCGGCGGCGGGCCCTTGCCCGGAAAGCCCTCACCGGCATTCCGGCGCGGTTTCTTGCGGCTTTAGGCTACCCGGTCCGGTCCGGCCTGGAAGCCTCTTTGGAACTTCTCAGGACCCGCTTTGAAAAACCGGGAAAATTCCCCCACGAAATCGGGATTTTTCTGGGTTATCCCCCGGGGGATGTGGCCGGTTTCCGTTCGGGAAAGCCGAGCCCCTATCCTTGCCGCGGATACTGGAAGGTTTACCACCGTCCCGAACGGGCCGAAAGGACCTTCGCGTATCTTGACGCGGCCCGGATAAAGCTTGTTAAGGAGTTTTTGTAATTACCGGGGAATTGCTGTTCACCTCTCTCGGCAATTTCCTGTTAGCCTCAGGCGGTAATTGGGTTATTTAAAAATACACACTCTCCATTCTTGGGTCCGGAGATACTATAAATCGCGCGTCGCGTGTTTTTATCCTGTCTCCGGGCTTCTTTATCCGCCCCTATCCGCCTAAAGGGCCTTCAACAGCCTTTGCCGTTCATCTTCCGCTTGTATATGCATGGCTTCAAGCTCCTCCATAATCCGGTCTACCACAGCCTGTTTTTTATCCGCGATTCCGGCCTCTTCGGCCCGCTGCCGGGTTTTTTCCCGGAATTCCCCGCAGGACAAAACCGGCCCCGCGGTGTACCGCACCAGATCCTTGCTGACAAAATCGTCCATCATGTCCCCCTGCCGGACATGCAAAACCTCGCCGTTAACCGCCACAAAACACATATAATCAAAGGATTTGATATAAGAATCGATCTCCCGGACGCCGTGTTTGCTGGCCGGGTCCCAGGGCCGGTACCTGGTTCCCGAAGGAAATACCAGGATAAGCTTGCCCCTGGTCTTTATTTCAAGCAGGGCCTTCATGGCCGCCCGGTTAATGGTATTGCTGCGGATAATTTCGGCCCGGTCCTTTTCGGCGTCAAGCCCCTGGAGGGAGCGGCTTGGATAGATGATGATCCGGCTGTAGGCTCCGGTAAAGGCCGCCACCGTGGGGTTCTCCTCGTTCAGCTTCATGCCGGCGATAGCCACCACCGCGTCGGCAATTTCCTTCCCCCGGCCCGGCTCCTTCCGTAAGAGGTAAATAAAATTCGTCAAGTCCATATTACTGTAATGCTCCAGCAGGAGCAGACAGGATTTTCCGGAAACAGCCCGGTCCCAAAGTTCGTTCAAATGTTCCATACCGCTGATGCCGGAATTAGGCAAGAGGAGGGCTTCTACCATCTTATCAATAAGCGGAAGCAGCTCTTCAGCCCCTTCTTGATAAACATCCTGTTCCGTTATTTTTGTTGATTGTTTTGAGAGGGATACCACCTGCTTAATAACATCCCGAAAGGCGCCGCTTAAGGTTTCCATAGGCCTACACCGCTCCCCAAAGCCGGATAAGTTCAATAACCAATTTACAGGCCGCGGCCATCTCCGGAACCGATACCCATTCAATGCGGCTATGGGCGTTACGGCCGCCGGTAAAGATATTGGGGGTCGGTATTCCCAGCTCGGTTAGCCGGGAACCGTCGGTGCCGCCCCGGATGGGCTTTAGGCGGAATTCCACCCCTGCCGCGGAAGCGGCTTTTTTCAACAGTTCCAATACCTCAGGCCGGGCATTGATCTTTTCCTTCATATTATAATACTTGGGGCTTATATTCACAACAATTTTTCCCCCGGGAAACTGGGCTTCCACGGCCCGGGCAAAAGTCTCCAGGGCGGCAATTCGGCGTTCGGCCCCTTCCCGCTCAAAATCCCGGATAAAGACCTCCAGGGAGGCCTTTTCCAAATTTCCCTTGATATCCATGGGGGCATAATAACCGTAATAGCCGTCGGTCGCTTCGGGGCTTTCGGACCGGGGAAGCATGACCGCGAAGGAAGCGGCCATCAAAGCCGCATTAGCCAGGATGCCCCTCGCCTGCCCCACGTGGATAACCTTTCCCTCAAACTGAATGTCCGCCGTATAGGCGTTAAAACACTCTATCTCCAGCTCCCCAATCGGGCCCCCGTCCAGGGTATAACAGGCGGCGGACTTGATCCGATCCAGGGGAAATTCGGGAAGTCCCTTGCCGGTTTCTTCGTCGGGGGTAAAAATCAGTTCCACCGGGCCGTGGGCGATTTCCGGGCGGGCAAGGAGATACTCCGCCGCTCCCATAATCGCCGCGATCCCCGCCTTATCGTCCGCCCCCAGCAGGGTAGTCCCGTCGGTATGGATGATAGACTTCCCCTCCTGGGCGGCCAGATCGGGATCGGCCGCCGGGTCCAGGGCGTAACCCTCCGCCAGGTTTATCCTTTTCCCGTCGTACCGGGCAACCAGTTGGGGTTTCACCTCCTCGCCGGGAACATCGCTTGCGGTATCCATGTGCGCCGAAAACGCTACCGTCCGGGCAGTTTCCTTTCCCGGCGACGGGGGGATCCGGGCAATCACATAGCAGTGATCGGTCAGCTCCGTATCGCCAACCCCCAGGGAACGGAGTTCCTCTGCCAAAGCCTTAGCCAGAACCCATTGGCCCGGCGTGGAAGGGGTCGCCGCCACGCGGCGGTCGCTGGAGGTTCCGCAGCGGGCATACTTTATAAACCGGGAAACCACCAAAGCCTCAAGCTCTTCCTGCGTTATTGTCGTTTGCGTATTCATTTCTTTAGTATGGAGCGAAAAGACCCGCTCGTAAAGGTCCTTGTCCTTAAGGGACGGGTCTATTATTATAAACCCATGCTTATACCTTGTTATCCTGATTTTGTCCCGGTGTCCCTGGAACTGAAGGCTGATCTGCATCCCCAGCTTTCCCTGACCCCCGACGGCGTTTCGGAATATACCTTCTCCAACCTCTACCTGTTCCGCAGCCGCTACCATTACCGGATTTCCCGGTTTTCCAAGAGGAATTTTATCATCTCCGGAGAGCGGGACAATAAAAAATTTTTTATGACCCCCTGCACGGTTCCCGGGGAGGATATTTTAAAGGGGCTTTTTGAAACCCACGATTATTGGAAGGGCATTTCCGACTCGGTGCTTACCCCCAACCTTGTTTATTTGGAACAATGGGGCATTGATATTGCCGAAGACCGGGACAATTTTGATTATCTTTACCTGCGTACCGATTTGGCGGAATTGTCCGGGAAAAAATATCATAAAAAGCGGAACCTGGTAAACGCCTTTATCAACTCGTACCAGTACGAACAGCAGCTTTTGACCCCGGAACTTATTCCCCTGGCGGCGGAAGTTTTGGACCGGTGGCGGGCGGGTAAGGGCGTTGAGGGGGATTACACCGCGGCCCGGGAAGCGCTGGAACTTTTTACGGTTCTCAATATGAAGGGTGCCCTCTATTACGTAAACGGCAAACCCGCGGGCTGGTGCCTGGGGGAAAGCCTCGCCAAGGGCCGGATGTTCGCCATCCATTTTGAAAAGGGAATTGAAGAATATAAAGGGATCTACCAGTTTATAAACCAGGCCTTCGCGGCAACCCTGCCGAGGTTCTTCACCTATATCAACCGGGAACAAGACCTGGGGGACGAGGGCCTCCGGCAGGCAAAGATGACCTACCGTCCCTCCGGTTTTGTGCGGAAGTACCTGGGAACCAAAAAAACATAATCAGCCTTGCAGCTTTTTACGCAGCCTCCGGCGGCGTTTCCGGGCGCTTTCCTTTTCCCCGGGAGAAATCCCGGGCGGAAGGGCCCCGGAATCGGGGTACAGCCTTACCGGTTCCCTGTCCGGCAAACGGGAGGCAATAATAAACCACAGGACGCCCAGGAGGATCATCAAAAAGCAAAAAATCTGGCCGGTGGAAAAGCTGGACCAGGGATGGCCCAAAGCAACGGGGATATTATGGGGAACCAGCTCGATCCGGTAACCCAGGTCGGCATCGGGTTCCCGGAAATATTCGATAAAAAACCGGAAAAGGCCGTATCCCCACAAGTAAAGGCAAAGCAAAAAGCCCTTGAAGGGTTTTTTATCCCGCCAAAACCAGATGATGAGCCAGAGGATCACCCCTTCAAAAAGGGCCTCGTAAAGCTGAGAGGGGTGCCGGGGCAGATTTACCATGGCGCCGGAAAGGCTTATCCCCGCCCGCTCCGCCGCATCCCGGACCCAAGGCTCAGAAGCTGAAAGTTCCTGGGCATGGGGGAAAACCATCCCCAGGGGGCCGGTATTCACCCTGCCGTAGAGTTCCGCGTTGATAAAATTGCCCAGCCTGCCGAAGGTGTACCCCAGGGGAATGCTGGCGGCGAACATATCCCCGATTTCCCGGTAATCAAAGCGCTTAAAGCGGCTGTAGAGAAGGATGGCGGCAATGCCCCCGATCACCCCCCCGTGGTAGCTCATGCCCTGAAGTCCGGTAAATTTTCCGTCCCGGAAGGGCCAAAAAATAAGATAGGGCCGGCGCAGATAAATATTGCTGGTTTCATAGACCAGGGTGGCGACAAGCCGGGCCCCCATCAGAAGGGCCAGGATGCCCCAAAAGAAAAGCCCCGAAAGTTCCTCTTCGCCCATGGGGAAATGCCGCTCCCGTACCTGCCGGCGGTAAAGCAAAAAAGCGGTCCCAAAGGCGAGGAGATACATAAGCCCATACCAGCGGAAGGGCAGGCCGGGGATAATCTCCGGGGATAGCCAGGACGGAAAAGGAATAGTTAAAAGCATATAAACCTCATAAAATACGTCCTAGGGCTTAAAACCCCGGGATATGGCTTGGGACAACTTTAACTTTAAAAAATTATTTTCTTTTTTTATCTTTGAAATTTCAAACTGCTGGGACTTTACCGTTTCTATCAAATCCCCCTGGGTTAAGGCTCCGGAATGGAGCAGGTCCTCCACATATTCTATTTTGTTTTCAAAGTCGATTTCCGCCTCGGCCCCCGCCTCCTGGAAGGTACCGTCAATCTCCCGGTCATCAAGGACAGCCCCCGTTTCTTCCGACTGGAGGATCTTGTCGGCGATGCGGTAAACCGCCTGGGACAGAAGCGACTGGGGTTTATAGAGGGTTACCGGCAGCCGGGAGGACAGGGCCGTATCCTGGATAGAATCCCGGTAGACCACCCCCAGATGCTCAATTTTAAGATCCAGGTAACTTTCGCAGGAGCGGCGGATTTTCATGGCCACCTCCGCGTCCCGGGGGTTTTCGACCAGGTTCATAATAATCCGGGGGCGGAACCGGTTCATGTGGGCCCGGAATTTCTCGTAGGATTCGGGATCAAGGTTCTTTATTTCCGGAAGGATTTTGGGGATATAAAGTTTTTGAGCCCCGGATCCGTCCTTCCGGATCTGCTCCACATAGGCATAGGCCGGAGAGCCCTTAAGGAAAACCGTATACATTAGCCGGAAAACGGCGTTTTTCAGAAAAACATAGGCGTTGAGCACGGCGGTAACCGCCGGGGCGGTTACCACAATCCCCTGGCCGGCGAGGAGAAAAAAATCCAGAATGGACTGATGGGTCCCGGCGCCCAAATCCAGGATGAGGATGTCCGTATTCGACGCCAGGCTAAAAAAGGCCCTTACCAGACTCTTCCTCTGGGAAGCCTTGAGGTTGGCGGTGCCGGGAATCTCCGTGTCCCCGGGGATAAACCGCAGCCCCCGCACATCCGTCTCCACTATGATATTCGCCAAATTCGACCGGGTATTGTTCAAAAAGGTGCCAATCCCCGCCTTGGGGGCCTGATGACCGATTACCAGGTGGAGATTCGAGGCCCCCAAGTCCAGGTCCGCCAAAACCACCCGCTGCCCCGCCTGGGCAAAGGCCACCCCCAAATTCGCCGCGATGAGGGACTTCCCTACCCCGCCTTTACCGCTTGCGATGGGAATTACACGCATTCCGTACCTCCATAAACCGCCGCGGGGGCCTTTTTCCCCCTCAGCCGGTTCCGCAGAAACCATAAGCCCCCTACCGAAAGCAAATCGGTAAACACAAAAACAAAGGCCATCCCCAGGAGCACCAGGGCCTGGGCACCCCCGGCATAGAGGGACTCCGGAATTTTCCGGAAAGAAGATACTATCCACGCCGCCGCGGACACTACAGAAACTATTTTGCCTGCCATATAAAGGGAAAGATAAGGCCGGTACCTCTCAAGATGGAGCCAGAGGAACAGGGACATCAGGGGGAAAAGGGCATTCGGGGCCATAAAGACCACATAGGGGGAAAAAAATTCCGTTCCGCTCCCCTCCGCCGCCATAAAACCCCTTGCCGCGGCCGCCACAAAGACAAGCCGCGCCATTTCATACATAAAAAGAATTACCCGGAGGGGCTGATATACTTCCATGCTAAAAATCTACGTTTCTCCGGGGTTTGGGTCAAGGGGGGAGTTTCTTCCGTAACAAAAATGACTGGCTGGGCGGAAAAAGCCCCCAGGGGGTCACGCTTGCTTTGCGCTAGCAAGCTTT
>JAITRD010000107.1 GCA_031288575.1 Treponema sp.
GCCATCTGACTCTCAAGGACAAGAACAAAACCTTCTCGCGCAAAGCAAGCGTGGCCCCCTGGGGATTTTTCACGCCCAGCCGGATATTTTTGTTACTGTTCAATGACAACTCTTGCCCCGATCCTGCCCGCCGGGTATAGTGTCCCTATGGTTCGTCGCTTTTCCCTCTGCCTTGGGGGCTTGTTTTTGTTTTGGGGGCCTGCCGCAGCAAGCGCCGCCCAGGAAAAACCGGACTTTGCCCTGTGCCAAAAACAGGCCGCCCGCATTGTTTCTTCTTTGGATGATTATTACCTGGCATCCCAGGTGATTATGACGGGCCTGGACGGTAAAATTTTTTTAACCGAACCTATGGCGGCCCTCCTGCGGGATCATCCCCCCGGGGGAATCATGCTTTTCAGGTATAACCTTGACGCGGAAAAAAAGGAGACCCGTTCTTTTCTTGCGGATTGCGCTTCCCTGGTGGCGGGGGCCCTTCCTTCGGGCATTGTTCCCTTTTTGGCGGTGGATCATGAGGGCGGGCTGGTGCACCGTTTCGGCCCCGGGGTAGAAAAGCTGCCCGCCGCCGCTTCTTTCTGGGAGCTGGCCCAAAAAAAAGGACGGGAATATGCCCTTGGGGAGGTGGAAGGGGGGGCCCGGCGGTCAGGGCGGGAGATTCGGGATTTGGGAATTACCATGAACTTTGCGCCGGTGGCGGAAATCCTTACCGGTGAAAACCGCCTTTTCCTGGAGAGCCGCTCCTACGGCAGCGACGCCGCCTTTGTGGAAGCCGCCGCCGCCGCTTTTATCCGGGGCATGGACGAGGCGGGAGTCGCCTGTGTGGTGAAGCATTTCCCCGGAAATTCCGGGGCGGATCCCCACGGGGGGCAGACGGTTCTCGGGGCGGATCGGGAAACCCTGGATCGGATGATCCGGCCCTTTGCCGGCCTCATAGCCGGGCTGAACCCCCCGGCGTTTATGGTTTCCCATATCATGGTGCCCGCCTGGGATGAGGAATGGAACGCCAGCCTTTCGCCGGGGATCATCCAGGGCCGGCTGCGGGAGGGGCTGGGTTTTACCGGCATCATCCTGGGGGATGATTATGCCATGGGCGCCATAGCCGCTTCCGGTTTGAACGCGGAGGACGCCACGGTGGCGGCCCTGAATGCCGGGGTCGATATGGTGATGACCTGGCCCGGGAAACTCCGGGCAGCCCACAGCGCTATCCTGGCCGCCCTCCGGGACGGTCGTTTAAAGCGGGAGCGGCTTCAGAATGCCGCCGAGCGGATCATAACCCAAAAAATCCGTTACGGGCTCATTAAAAAAACCGATGAATGACCCTTTGAATAATGACCCTTCTCTCCGCGGCGGGCGGGGCATTAAAGCCGCCTATTATATTGAAGAAAACCGGATTCTTTTTGCCGATGAGGAATGTCTGGTGATCAATAAGCTTCCCGGGGAATCCTCGGAAGCCCGGGAAATTCCGGGGATGGTAAGCCTCCCCCAGGTTTTGGCGGATCAGTTCGGCGCCGTCAAAATCCGGGAACCAGGGGGCGGGCCGTTTTTCCCCGCGGCGGTACACCGGCTGGATGTTCCTGTTTCCGGATGCATCCTTTTCGCCCGCACCCCCGGGTCCCTGGCCGCCCTTTCCGCAACCTTCGCCCAAGGCCGGGCGGAAAAAACCTATTGGGCCGTTATTGAAATGCCCGCCTCTCCGGCGGAACTGGGGGAAGGGGGGGAGCTTGTTCACTGGATCAAAACCGATACCCGGCGGAATAAAAGCACCGCCTATAACGAGGCGGGGCCGGGCCGCAAAAAGGCGGTCCTTCACTACCGGGTCCGGGGCAGGGGAATCCACTATCTGTTTTTGGAAATAACCCTTTTTACCGGGCGGCACCACCAGATCCGTGCCCAATTGGCCGCCCGGGGCCTGCATATCAAGGGGGACCTGAAATACGGGGGGCGGCGCAGTGAAAAAAACGGCGGGATCCGGCTCCACGCTTTTTCCCTTGCCTTTCCCCATCCCGCCCGGCCCGGGGAAACTGTCCGCCTTCAGGGCGAGCCGCCCTTACCGGATCCCCTCTGGGAAGCCTTTAAGCAATGTTAAAAGGCCCTTCTTTCCAGGGGCTTATGCGCATAGGCCAATTGAATTTTTTTTAGCATCCTAAATTCCGGGTCCGCGTTATAATGCTGGATTTTATGTTTTCCCTTGCAGATAAGGGCCGCCGCTTCGGCTTCAATGGAAATTATCCCCTCATCCAGGGCATGATTTTCATAGGGGGCAAAAAGAACGCCGTAGCGGAGGGTCTTTTTGCCCAGGGCCGGGATGAGGACCGTGGCGGGGGCGCCCATGACCTCCCGGACTCTGCGGGAATATTCAAGCCCGTAAGCATAGGCGGCGACGGCGTTCTCCGTTCCCAGGCAATAACTTAGGTCCGTTCCTCCCTCATAGGAGGCCCAGGGGGTAAAAGGCCGGCCCCCGTATTGCATCCAGAGGTCGTTAAAGCGCAGGATAATATCGTCCTCCCCCCCGGCCTTGGGGCCGGTAAAAAAGCAGACATAGGCTAATTTTAAGGAGGGATTTACCACCGCCGACCAGCCCAGCCGGGCATAGGCGGGGATGAGCCCCGAGACAAAATCGGTATACCCCACCGGCTCGGGGACCTGGGAAAGATCAGCCGTTCCGCCCCGGGCCAGGGGCGCCTCTTCCAGGGAGGAAAAATCGGTTTCCATGATAAGCCGGGAAGTGGCGTCAAATTCCCCGCCCAGGGGAGGGGTCTGCCAAATTTTCGCGGCCCCGGAAATGCGGCAGCCCTTTTGCAGAAAGGGCGCTCCCAGGGCATTATGCCAGCCCGTGCAGATTTCAAGATTCCGGATGCCCCGGTTGATTATCTCCAGGCTTGAATAGTGTACCGGTTCTCCCGGAAGGATGATGTCAATTTTTTTAAAAGACAGGGGCATGGCCTTCTCGGGGCTTTCCATAGATGAAACAGCCCAGGCCCCGCCGGTAGCGGGGTCAATCCCGCCCTCCAGGAATTCCCAGGCAAGATTTGCCGTCCAGCCGTGGGGGGGCATAGGTATGCCGTCAATGATATGGCCGGGGCCGAAATTGGGGGCGCAGGGAAAATTCCCCGCCATATGGTAAAGCAGCTTTGATTTCCAGAAAAACCCGTGTTTCGCGTCCTCGTACTCATCCCCGGAATTTGCGCGGAACCAGGGAAGCCAGTGGGCATTGATCCTGCCGCTGTCCCGGATATATGAAAATTCAGGGATCATTCCTCCGATATCGTCTATCACTAAACGGATGCTATCATGCTCTAAAACCGTGGCTTCCCTTGCACCTGATTCCGTAAGCCGCGTTACCGATGGGTTGTGAAAAAAATTCGCCATTCGTGACCTCTATAGAACTAAGTATACCCCGGAATTAAGCTTCGGGGAAGTTATAAAGTTTAGAGTTTGCTTGGGGAAGGGAGCGGAGAAAATCCAGGAGCGGTTTTTCCCAGGGCAAATCCGCCCCGCCTTCCCGGAGGAAGCGCCGGTATAGCTCCATGATATGGCCCAGGATGATTTTGCGATCCGTCGGCGAAGGGACCGGCCGGGAGGAAAAAAGGGGGGAAATAAAATTTTCCGCTTCAGCGGGGGGGAAAAGCTCCCGGTCGAAGCGGGTCATGGCATACATGGCCGCGGCGACGCAGTTGATGCTATGCTGCTTGACAAAAAGAATGGCCTCGACAATAGCCAGGGCCTCCTGCTGGGCCGCCTTAATTTTTGCGGCCAGGTTCTCTTCGTCCTTCAGGGAACGGAGGATCGCCCTGAACTGAGTATAGGCCCGGATTACGATCATCACATGGAGGCTGGGGATGCACAAAAGATGGGGGTCCAGGGCATGGATCAGGGCAAAGCGGGGCCGGGCGAGGTAACGGGGCCGCCTGGTGGTGGAAAGGTTTTTCGCGTACACCCCCCTGGCAAAGGCATAAAGGTTTCCCATGGAATCAATAAGGTCCCCCGCGGGCCCTGTCCCCCGCCGCCGGTACCGGCGCACCAAAAAGCCGGCCAGCCTGACCCAATAAGCGACAAAATCAAGGTAAACCCCTATCTGCCGGGGTTGAAAGGGGATCTTTTCGTCCAGGGGATGATCCGCCTGGGCAACGGGAATCCTCCCCGGAAAAAGGGCGGCTTTAAATTGGAAAAGGAAAAAATTATCCAGGCTTGATTTGACGCAGCCCAGGGCGGAATGCCGCAGGGAAGGGTACCGCAGGATGCGCAGCGCCGTAACAAATAAGGGTTCGCCTGTTTTCTGTTTTGCCATGAATGATCCGGATTAGCCCTTTTATGCGCCCCTGCGCCTAACGTTCCGGCTGTTTACAACGTTTTGGCCCGCCGTAGGCTCTTAAATTGCTGCGCAAGCAGCTACCAAGCGTAAACAGTCCTGTTATGTGCAGTGCCGATTTTTATTTATCTTTTAATATACCATCAATTTCTTCAACTGTTAAATTGGGCTGTTGATATTTTTCTTTCGTATAGTCTCCATGACCATTATGTATCCTCTCTTGGGTTTGATCATCATAAGGCCGATTGTAACAACAATTGTCTAAATATAATTTCATTTTACAAGTTCCTATAAATCTTAATTTAAGAATATACCACACTGAAAAAACAATCAATTGCCATATAGTGTATTATTTTTTATACATTTATATTTTTTCCAGTTAAATCGGTATTGCACATAACTTTTCTTAAGCATACCAATAATCCCGGAAACTGTCATCCCATCCGGCCTTATTGTTACGTTGCGCCATAAAGGATAAATGCTTTGCCCCGGCCTTGACATAATCTTTGGATTAACCGCTAGAATCGGGG
>JAITRD010000139.1 GCA_031288575.1 Treponema sp.
CCGAAGAACCGCCCCCGTCAAAGTTGAGGCCCTCCCGGGCCCCGAGCCTTTTGAGGAGGAGCCCCAGTTCCCCCTCGGTAGCGCCGATGCTGCCGGGCCGCCTGCCGTCGATGACCAGGAGGTAGAGGGTGGCGCCGTCGGCGGATAATCCCGCGGCGCTCCGGGGATGCCGGGCGGCCTCCCCAAGGAGGGCCCTTGGGACTTCCCCGGCTTCCAGCACCCGGAAAAATCCCCCCGCGGCGTGGGTAATTTCCCTCCCCGCAAGGGCCGGATCTATGCCGGCCTGGGGCAGGATTGCGGCCCGGCGGTCGGCATAAAACACCAGGGCGTCATAGGGCGGGGCGGGGAGGGCGGTCAAAATCCCCTCCGCGGCGGCGATCCCCACGATGGTCCGCTCTTCCCCTTCTTTTCCGGAAACCGGGCGGAAGGGGTTGGCGTTGATCCCCGCGGCGCAGCCGTAACGGCGGACAAAGCTGCTTACTTTTATGCTGGGGATGATCCCCGCCGGGCCTTGACCGCCCCCTTCCCCGGCGGGCCCGGCGGGGGCGACCACAATCCGCAGCCCCGGGTCCATTAAATTTACCCGGAGGGCCCGGATCTCCAGCCGGGGTTCGGCAATGGCCGCCTCGAAATAATCAAGCCCCGGACAGTAGCCTTCGGCAAAGGGCTGCCACTGGGGCACAAGGGCCGCCGGGACGGGGAACCGCGGGTAAGGTGCCCGGTTTAGGGGGCCCAGATGGGCGCAGGAAGAAAAAAAGGGGGAACTTAAAAATAACAACAGACAGAATAAAAAAGAGGGTCCCTTCGCGTGGGGGGAAAAAATCATCTTGTTAAAACTATTCATAGGAAAGATTATGAGCATCGGCGTTTTGAAAGCGGAGGGGGTCCGAACCCCCTCATTTTACACAGCCCTGAAAAGGCGCTTTTGTCGGGGGGCGTTAGTTTCGGCAGAAAAATTATCAACCCCCCTGCCCGTATAAACTTTTTAATTAATAATCAGCCCTGCCCTTTCGCGACTTTTTAAGCAATTTCCGCTGGATTGCCTTCTTTTTCCTGTTCAGGATAGTGGAGGGTTTTTCGTAATATTCCCGTTTTTTAAATTCCCGAATAATGCCTTCTTTTTCTACCATCCGTTTAAACCGTTTAATAGCCTTTTCCAACATCTCATTATCATCTACGATGATATGCGCCAAATAGATCACCTGCCTTTCCGCAATGGTTAATATGGGGCCTTTAAAAAAATTAAAGATACCCGGAGTCCCTTAAAAAACAGCAACTTTATTTATTTTATCTAAGATTGCCTCTTTGTCAAGAACGGGCCGGGCAATAAAGGCGTCGGGGTCGGTATTCTCCCCGGCCACCCGGATCTCCCAGTGGAGGTGGGGGCCGGTGGCCAGTCCCGTAGCCCCGGATTCGCCTAATTGGGTTCCCCCTTCCACTAAAGCCCCTTCCTCAACCTGAATCTTATCCAGATGGTAATAGAGGGAATAGGTTCCCGGGAAATGTTCGATGACTACCGAATAACCGGTAACAATGCGAAACCGGGCCAGGACCACCCGCCCGGAGGCGCAGGCCCTGACCGGGGTGCCCCTGGGCACTCCGTAGTCGATCCCCGCGTGGATGGATGTATCCCGGGACCCGTCGGCATAACGAAAAATCCGGCGGTCCCCAAAAAAACCGGTCCGCCGGGTGGAAGTTACCGGGGCGGTAAAGGGCCCGCCGCTAAAGATGTCCCCCCCGGTACGGAAAAGAATGGCCGAAAGCTGTGCCGTTTCGATGTTTTTTTGCGGGTCCGGCCGGGTCCTGATATCGGTGTTTTCCTGATCCAGGTAAATTTCTTCGGCGAGGAACTCCCGGCCGCCCAGCACCAGGGGAATTCCGGCGGCATTTTTCCCGTTTTCCCCTTCCACCCGTATTATGGCGGGACCGGGTTTGGCGGTGGAGGGAACCGCCAGGACCGCCGCCTTGACAGAATCCTCCCCCCCGTCCCCGGGCAGGCTGAAAAAAAATGCCTGGCTAAGCCTCCGCCCCCCGGTATCCAGGAGGACCGCCTTCATCCCCTGCCCAGGGGCTCCGGCATAAATGACGGTTACCGGGTCCCCAAGCCGGGGATCCTCGGGGATGAGGGCGAAACGGGAGCCCGCGGGCTCCTGCCCGTAAAGGAGGCAGGGAAGCCGGAGGATAAGCAAAAAAAGGAGAAACCCCCGGGGCAGGGCAGAGAAAGGGCTCCCTTTCACTTAGGAACGCCTTAAATCGGTAATGACGAGCTGGGGTGTTTCCATGCCGTTAAACCAGTTCCGGGAGAGGGTGAATACCAGATCCACCTTGTCCTCAAGGTCAAAATCCCGTTTTACCCTTTCCGCGGCCTGCCAATACACGGCGGGCCATTTGTGTTTCCCCGTGTTCAGGATCAATTTAACATGCTTGGCCTCGGTTTTTCCCATAAAACTGATCTCCGACACCTTGAGCCCCCGGGCCATAAAAATAAGGGGATCGTTCTCCTCCCCGTAGGGCTCAAAGCGGTCCACCACCTTAAAAATATCCGGGGTAAGGTAATCCTGGGGCAATTCGGCGTCAATCAGGACCCTTTCCTCCTCCTCCCCGGCGCCCAGTTCCATGGCGGCGGCGGCATTTTTAAGCCGTTCCAGAAAGAGGGGCCACTTGGGTTTTTCCATGCTGAACCCCGCGGCATAGTTATGTCCCCCCCAGTCAAGGAAAAGATCCGCGCACTGGGTTAAAAGGGACCGGAGGTCGTAGCCCTTAATGGAACGAAGGGAACCGGTGGCGATGTCTTCCCCGAAGGATACCACCAGGGCGGGCACCTTAAAACAGCCTACCAGGCGGTTTGCCATGATCCCCGTAACCCCCCGGTAGATGGCGTCCCCGTAGGCAAAGGCCAGTTTGCCCCCGTAGGTTTCCAGATTTTCCCGGGCCAGGGGTTCCACAATGGTCCAGATATCCCCCCCGAGCTTTTTCCGGTCCTCATTCATCGTCACCAGCGCCGAGGCAAGACGCTCCCGTTCCGCGGGGTCCTCCGCCAGAAGGAGGGCCACCGCTTTGTCGGGGCTGCCCATCCGGCCCGCCGCGTTGATGGCCGGGCAGAGATACCAGGAAAGATCCGTGGTGGAAAGCCGCCGCCCGGCGAGATCCAGTTTAAAGAGGAGATCCGAAAGGCCGGGCCGGGCTTTTTCCATGAGGGAAGCTAAACCGCGGCGGACGATGATGCGGTTTTCGTCCCGCAAAGGCATGATATCCGCGATGGTCCCCAAGGCGGCAAGCTGGAGATCCGAGGGATCCTCGGCGGTAAAGAGTTTTTCCCGGCGCCGGGCAAAGGAGCCGAAAAGGTTGATGAACACATCCAGCTCCGTTAACTCCCTTTCGGCGTACCGGGCAATCCGGGAAAGTTCCTTGATCCGGAGGAGGCTCTTTCCCGCGGCCTGGGGGATTTCCTTGCCGATTTCCCCGGCGATGTCCAGCATTTGTATGTCGATCCCCCGTCCGAAAATATGGGCCGCCGTCTTTTTCTGCAGCGGGGCGTCCCAGGCCAGGATTTGCTGCCCCTCCAGAAAAGCCGGCAGCCGGGTGGCGCCGATCTCGACCATGCCGGGGATCAGCGTTTCAACAAGCCGGTCTACTACCGCGAGGTTCCGCATCTTGGCGATTTCAATAACATAGGCCTCGTTTATCGGCCGGATATTGAGGAGGCACATTGCCTGGCCGTAAAGATGGCTTTTTAGGGCAAACCGCAGGGCGGACACCAATTTATAGGCCACCCCGCAGCCGGCCAGATCCCGGAAGGGATAGGCGGAACCGGGAAGCTTGGGGTTAACGATAGCCAGGGCCGGGGGGATCTCTTCCTGGGGATTATGGTGGTCGGTGACGATCACATCCACCCCCAGGGCGCCGGCCCGCTGTATTTCGGCAATGTTGGAGATGCCGCAGTCCACGGTAATGATGAGGGTGCCGTAGGAGGCGGCGAAGTCCTCTACCGCCCGCAGGGAAAGGCCGTAGGGTTCATCCCCCATGGGCAGGCGCCAGCTTACGTCCATTCCCAGGCGGCTCAGAAAGCCCGTAACCAGGGCGGTGCTGGTGATGCCGTCCACGTCCCGGTCGCCGAAAACCAGGACCTTTTCCCCCTCTTCCTTGGCGGCCAGGATCCGGTCTACCGCGTCTTCCATGCCCGGCAATTCAAAGGGGTTGCGCAGGTATTGGGGGCTTTCTTCCAAAAAATACTGAATTTCCTCCCCCTGGGTATGGCCCCGCCGGGCCAGGATAGAGGCGGTTAGGAGATCGCAGCCGTACTTTACCGCAAGACTTTTGACCAATTCCGGAGGAATGTTTTTTTTCTCCCATTTCATTAGGCGCTGATTTCCTTCAAGATTAATTTTCGTTCCGGCGGCGGGGTTTCGCTATAGCTTACCGCGCCGGCCAATTGGGGGAGGGCTCCCTGTAGGCCCGCCTCGCCGGATGCCCAGACGGTCATGATAAGGTCCCCCTCTTTTACCGGGTCCCCCCCCTTTTTGTGCAAACATACCCCGGCGGTGGGGCATACCGCGTCTTCGGTACGGTTCCGGCCGATCCCAAGCAATACCCCGGCCCGGCCGACCTGCCAGGCGTCGATCCGGGAGATATATCCTCCCCGGGACGCTCGGATCCCGGCGCTGAAGGGGGACCGGTATTTGCCCCGGAGTTCCAAAAATTTGTTTAGGTCCCCCCCCTGGTTTTGTATGTTCTGCAAAAATAATTCCCGGGGCTTCCCCCCGGTAAGGGCTTCCTCGCAAAGCCGGCGGCCCTCGGCGCTGTTCCCGGCCTTTCCCCCCAGGACGGCCATCCGGGCGGCCAATTCCAGGGTCACTTCCATAAGGTCCGCCGGCCCCCTTCCTTCAAGGCAGTCCAGGCTTTCTTCCACCTCCAGAAAATTTCCCACCATCCTTCCCAGGGGTTCATTCATGTCCGTCAGGAGGGCGATGATCCCCTTTCCCATGGCCGCCCCGGTATCCGCCAGGGACCGGGCCAGGGCCTCTCCGGCCTGGGGGTCCTTCATAAAAGCCCCGGAGCCGAATTTAACGTCCAGGACCAGGGCTTCCGCCCCTTCGGCGGCCTTTTTTGAAAGGATGCTCGCGGTAATAAGGGGGACGGATTCCACCGTTCCCGTTACATCCCGGAGGGCGTAGAGGAGGCGGTCCGCGGGAACGATATCCCTGGTCTGACCGGTCATGGCAAAGCCCCCTTTTTTAAGGATCTCCCGGAATTCCTCCCGCCCCAGACTGGTCCGGTAACCAGGGATGGAGTCAAGTTTATCCAGGGTGCCCCCGGTATGGCCCAGTGCCCGGCCGGACATCATGGGATCCCTGATCCCCAGGGAGGCGGCCAGGGGGGCGAGGATGAGGCTTGTCTTGTCCCCCACGCCGCCGGTGGAATGTTTATCCACAAAGGGGCCGGGGATGCCCGAAAGATCCATGACCGACCCGGATTTGAGCATCACCTCCGTAAGGGCCGCGGTTTCCCCGGGGCTCATCCCCTGAAAAAAGACCGCCATGGCCCAGGCCGCCACCTGGTAATCGGGGATCTCCCCCGCCGCGTAACCGCCGATAAAAAAGGCCAGCTCCTCCCGGGTAAGTTCCTTTCCGGCCCGTTTATTCATAATAACATCCACCGCGCGCATGACAACTCCTTCCATTAGTTTCCGGGTTCGCCCGGCAGGTTTGGCTACCAAAAATCCCAGGTCGGCAGGGGCTTCCCCAGGATGCCGGCCATGAGCCCCGTAACCAGGGTTTTGGCCTGCCGGAATGACCGGGGATCCGGGCTGTACCGGGCCAGAAGGGAGGGATCCAGCCCCGCTATTATATTTAACCAGCGCCGGGCGCCGGGCCCCAGGGGCTTCAAAACCCCGGCGGAATCCCCGGCCCGGTCATCCTCCGCCCCCTCCGGCATTCCCGCGCAGGAGGGACAGAGCAAGACCCCTTCGGATTTATGAAACCATAGTACCCCATCACCGGGGGCTTCACAAGCGCAGGAAACACAGGTATTGAGGGGAGGCCGGGAACCTAAAAGTTCCGCCCAGTTCCACAGAAAATGAACCATAATCCGGGAACAGGTTTCCCCCTCCGCCCCCTCCAGGGCGTCCAGGGCCCGGTCCGCCCGGAGGAGCCCCCCGGGCCAGTTCCCCCCCCCGCCGTAGGCCGCCAGGACGGTTTCCGCCAGGGAGGAGGCCGCCATGGTTCGCTCGTAGCTTTCCCGGATTCCCGGCCGCCAGGATTGGACGTCGAAGTCGGTTACCTTCCGGGAATCCCGGACCGGGTCATGGTAAACCCAGAGGGTTCCCCGGTGAAAAGGGGCCACATGGGCGCGGAGCTTGCTTTTGGGCCCGCCGAAGACCGTAGCCCTGATAAGCCCCTCCTCGGCGGTGAGGAAGGAAACCTCCCGGTTAGATTCCCCGGAAGAACGAACCCGGAGAACCAGGGCGGAATAGGCAAAACTGCGGTTCATGCTTTATTTTAGCAGGAAATAAGGGGGAAAACGAGGTGTTTGCCAGGGCTCCTGGGTTTACTGTATTGGGTGGTATTTTTGCGGAGCATGAGGAGGATCGTCAAGACGCTTACGAAGTGGTAATGGGAGACATTAACGGCGACCAGAAAGATGATGTGGTAAACTTCTCTATTATGGTACCAGTGAAAGACAGTATAACCTTTCCGATCTATAGCCATTTACCGATGCCTGGGCTGAGACCGGCTGCCTCCCAACATTGACAAGGACAGTATGATTCTGCGGGATACGGGACAGCGGGAGCTGCCCTTTACCGATCCCCATGTCATCGCCGTGCTTGCCTCCCCCCTGCTACAAAGGGATTAATGAAGGCGGGGACGGCGGCACGTCCTTCGGTTACAGCAAAGTTCCGGCGGCAGCGACACCTTGGGCTTCTCTGT
>JAITRD010000144.1 GCA_031288575.1 Treponema sp.
GCGCCCACGATGGCCCCCTCGGAAATGGGGCTGTTAAACAGCCGGTGGTAGGGCAAAAGCTCCGTAAGCCCCCGGTACACCGCAAAGGCCCCTCCCCAGTCCCGGTTCTCCTCTCCCCAGGCGGCCATGGTGGGATCGATGGCGAACCGGTGGACCAGGGCCTCAAACAGGGCGTCCCGGTACTGGAAGGCCTTGTTTTTCGATACCGGCTTCCCCTCGGCGTCAAAGCCGTATCGGGCCTTTCCCGCCAGGGCCTTTACCCGGGGGTTCTCCCCGACAGGCTGGGACAATTCCGGTTCCCGGTCCTCGAGTTTCTCCACCTTGCCGCCCGAAAACATCACCGATTCGATAAACGCCCCGCCCAGCCGGGGAGACGCCTCATCGTTTACCGCGAGTTTTACCACTTCAAGGAGCTTCCCTTTGAGTTTTTCCCCCAGGGCATCCAATTCACCCTGGGCGGCGATCTTATTTTCGACCAGGTAGTTTCCATAGGAAGCGACGGCATCGGCGTCCTGCCAGAGTTTTAGTTCCTCAGGACTCCGGTAACTGGAAGCGTCCGAAGGGGAGTGGCCCGAGATCCGATAGGTCAGGGTGTCCAGGAGTACCGGCCCCTTGCCCGCGAGGAGCAGCTCCTTTTTCCGGGAGATCGCCTCCGCCACCGCCAGGGGGTTGTAACCGTCAACCCGTTCGGCATGCATGTTGTCGGGATTGACCCCGGCGCCCACCCGGGCCATAATGCCGTAACCCATGGTTTCCCCTGCGGTTTGCCCCCCCATGCCGTAGAAGTTATCGAAAAAGTTAAAGAGGATGGGCGGCGCCCCCCCAACGTCTTGAGGCCAGAGGGTATGGTACTGGTCCATGGCGGAAAGCATCATCGCCTCCCAAACCGGGCCGCAGCCCATGGACGCGTCCCCGATATTGGCGATAACGATGCCGGGCTTGCGGTTGATCCGCTTGTACAGGGCAGACCCGGCGGCGATATCCGCGGAGCCCCCCACAATGGCGTTGTTGGGCATGGACCCGAAGGGGGTAAAAAAGGCGTGCATAGACCCCCCGAGGCCCCGGTTCCACCCCGCCTTCCGGGCGAAGATCTCCGCCAGAGTACCGTAGAGGACGAAATTTTCCGCCAGGTCCTTGACCCCATTGTAGGGGATCTTTTCTGCCGCCCCCAGGGTCTCTCCCCCCAGGAAGTCCTTCATGATGGCCTCCAGTTTTTTTTCGTCCAGCTGCCATACCGCGGAATAACACTTGGCGAGAATTTCCCCGTGGCTCCGGTGGCTCCCGAAGATATAATCGTCGGTGGTGAGGTTTACACATTGGCCCACCGCGGAAGCCTCCTGTCCCAGGGAAAGATGGGCCGGTCCCTTGTGGTTGTATTCGATACCCTGCCAGGCCCCGTGAATTTTAAAGGTATTGAGCATGGTTTCAAATTCCCGAATGGTCGCCATGTCGTACCAGATCCGGATGAGCTTATCCTTGCCGTAGAGTCCAAGCTCCTTTTTTATATCGCTTTTGTATTGATTAACCGGAATATCCTTAATTTTGAGGATCTCCGGCTTCCGCACATCCTGAGGATTTACCACCATTGATTTAGGCATCGTTCTCTCCTAATAATAAATTGTTCCTTCTATATATTATGTTATAATTCCCAGACCGCGTCCCGGATGAGTTCGCATACCGTGGGGTGGGGGAATATAAGCTGTTTCACCTCTTCGATCCGGAACTCCCCTTCGACAAGGGCGGCCCCTCCCCAGATGAACTCCGAAGCGTAGGCCCCCACGGCGTGGATCCCCAGGATCTTCCGGGAGGCCGCCTCGGCGATGACCTTTACCGCCCCCGCTCCGGCGAAGGTGTTTTCCGCGGCAAACCGGCCGGAGATCCGCATGGGCAGCGCCGCCTTGAGGATGGGGATACCCCGGGCCGCGGCGTCCTGCTCGGTGAGCCCCACCCCGGCGGCTTCGGGAAGCCCGTAGACCGCCCAGGGCACGGCGTGGTACCGCATACGGTTGGACGCCCCGCCGGTCCCGTCCAGACGGCTCAGGATATCCGCCGTTGCCACCTCCGCCATACGGTAGGCCGAGTGGGCGAGGAGGCTTTTTCCGGTAACGTCCCCGGCGGCCCAGATTCCGGGAATATTGGTCCGCATCCGGTCGTCCACGGCGACCCCCTTGGGAGAATAGTCCACCCCCGCGGCTTCCGCTCCCCAGGTATTGACCACCGGCCGCCGGCCTACCGCCATGAGTACCAGATCCGCCTCCGCCTTTTCGGCCTTTCCATCTTTGGTACCATACCGGATCGTGGCCCCGTCGATCCCTGCAACCTTACAGCCTAATTTGAACTCCACCCCCTTCATGGCCCGGCGGAGGAGGGGAGCCTGCTCTTTGTCCATAAAGGGGACGATCTCGTCCATCATTTCGATCACCTGAACCTGGGACCCCAGGGCGGAAAAAAGCCCCGCGAACTCCACCCCGATGACCCCGCCCCCGATAACGGTGAGCCGTTTCGGTACGGTCAGGGCGGAGAGGAGCCCCGTGGAATCCACCACCAGGGGATTGTCCCGTGCCCCCGGTATGGGGGGG
>JAITRD010000184.1 GCA_031288575.1 Treponema sp.
TGGGGGGGGACATAGACCCCGCCGTATTTCCTGGCCGCCGAAAGGCCGAAGGCGTGGTCGTCCCCGTTGATGGTCCCCCCCACGGCGCAGAGGGAATTATGGCAGTTGGTGAGTATGTAAGGAAGGGGAAATTCCTTCAGGCCGCTGACCTTGGCGGTTTGGATGATGTTGACAAAGGTGATGTCGTGGGAAGCCATGGCGTCGAAATTCAGGGAAAGCCGGGAGGGCTCCTCCTCCGGATCTCCGGCGTGATGGGCGGCAAGGATCCCGTAGCTTATGGTACCCTGCCGGGGAGATTTTTGCGGCGGGGCGCCCAGAGCTTTAATTTTCCCCTGATTTTCCGGGATATCTTCTATCAGTTCCCGGCCCTTTACCAAGTATACCCCGTTGTTTATTATCCTGACCATTCTTCCTCTCCTTAAGCTTTATAAAACTTTAACAGGGATTTTGGCACTTTTTTTATTCCCTTTCAAGACAAGGAATGCGGGAGGCCCGGTAAGGCGGGTAAACGGGGCGTCGGGAAAACACCCAAGGGGCCGCTTCCAGGCGGCCGGAATTCTTTTCTCTGGGCGCTAGAGGATTCGAACCTCTGACTTCCACGGTGTAAACGTGGCGCTCTAACCAGCTGAGCTAAGCGCCCGGAACGCATAAGCGCCGGGTTCAGCCTCTGAAAACCCGCGGGGTTTCCAGAGGCATTTTAAAATATCCTATAAAACCGGCTTTCGAGTCAAGCCGGGAGGAAGGGCGGAACCTATTTCAGGCTGTTTAAATAATTAAGACTGTCCCGGGCGCATTCCAGGGGGGTTTTGCCGGAGGAGGGACGATCCTGTTCTACCACCACCCAGGAAGCCCCGGCATCTACCGATGCTTTAATAATGGAAGGAATATCCTGTTTTCCGTATCCCACGGCGCGAAATTCAAAACCGTCCTTGGCATTGGCGTCCGCTTTTTTCGCCAAACCGATAAGTTCATACATATTTTCGGGGGTAATCCCGTCGGGCAGATAAAAATCTTTAAGGTGGACCACCGGAGCGCGGCCGCTATACTTCCGGATATACTCACTGGGGTTTACCCCTCCGATATTGGCCCAGCAGGTATCAATTTCAGTCTGCAGGAGGCTTGCGGGAATGGAATCATAAAGATCATCCAGGGCATATTTACCGTTATATTGTTTAAATTCAAAATCGTGGTTGTGGTAGAGCAAAACCGCCCCCAATTTGTTGGTTATTTCCCCAAGCCGGGCAATGCTCTTTTTAACCTCCTCATAGTTTGATCCGGTACTGCGGTCCTCGTCGTTCAGGTAAGGAATGGCAATATACTTACAACCCAGTCCAATATAATCGCCGATAACCTTTTCCGGATCCGCCAGCATATTCCGGTAGGGTACATGGGCGGATATGGCGCTTAATCCTGCCTTGTCAAGCCCCGCCTTGAATTCCCCAGGGGTCTTGCCGTAAAGACCGGCCAATTCAACATACTTATAGCCTATCTCAGCGGTTTTTTGCAGGGTTCCCTCAAAATCTTGGGCTAATTCTTCCCTAAGATTATACAATTGTAACATAACAGGCAGCATATTCAGCCTCCTCACATGATAATTTCTTTCATTATAACACTTTTTATAATTTTGCTAAAGGGCCGGGCTTTTAGGGCTTCTCCGAGTTCGTTGGCCGCGGGAAATATCCCCGCGCCGGGAACTTACAGGATCACCTCCCGGCCCAAACGGGCGGATTCGTAGATCCCTTCCAGGATGCGCATAATCTCCACCCCGTCCTGTGCCGGCGCGCGGCAGGGAGTTCCGTTCAAAAGGCAATCGACAAAATGATCGATTTCCGCTTCAAAAAGGCCGTTAAAACTCAGGGCTGTGGGGGCCGCTAAATTGATGTCCGCCAAATAGCCGTTGAGTTCCGTATATAGTTCCAGCTCGGGGCTGAGTTTTGCCCCGCCCTTGGTCCCGAAAAATTGCAGGACCCCCTCGTTCTGTTTAATGTTCAAAGAGAAGGACGCCTCTACCTGCAGCACCGCGCCGTTATCAAAACGGATCATGGCAACCGCGAGATCCTCCACATCGCAGACATCCTGTTTTCCTTCCCCGGCGGAGGAGGCCACATAATTTTTAGCGGTTTTGATGTGGGGGCGGTCGAACAATTTCTGAAAGGCCGCCCCGTATATCGAAACCGGCCGGCGGTTTCCCATGAGATAGCGGGAAAGATCGATCACATGAACACCCAGGTCAATAAGCGGGCCGCCGCCGGAACGGGACCGGTCGCCGAACCAGCCGCCGGGGTTGCCGTTACGCCGGAGGTAGCATGCTTTCGTGTAGTATATTTCTCCCAGAGAATCCTGATCGATAAAATCCTTCAGAATACGGCAATCGTTGCCGAAACGCCGCACAAAACCTATCATCAGCAGCCTGTTATTCTTTTCAGCGGCGGCGAGCATTTCCCGGGCGGCAGCCACGGTGACAGCCATGGGTTTTTCGCAGAGGACATGCTTGCCCGCGTTTAAAGCGGCGATGGCTACGGGAGCGTGTTCAGAGTTCCACGTACAAACACTAACGGCATCCAGCTCGGGGAGCCGGGCCAGCATTTCCTGGGCGGAGGTAAAACACCGGCTCACGCCATATTTATTCCCCATATAGCGGAGACGATCCTCGTTGGTGTCGCAGAAAGCGGTCAGTTCGGCATGGGGATTTTTCTGGTATCCCTCAATATGAAAGGCGGAGATATTGCCCACCCCGATAATGCCGATTTTTAGCTTTTTCATCATCCTTTTCCTTTTTTCAAAAAATTTTCCAGAAGGATATGGCCTTTGACGCCTTCCTTTAGGTTGCCCCAAGGAATTTTTCATTCAAAACTCCGGTTTAATGCTCCGGGTTCCGCTCCGGGGAGGCGCATATTATTCTTGCATATTAGGCAATATGATATAATAATTATACTATATTGAAACATAAGCGCAAGACCTCAGATGAGGAAAGGAGTACCCATGCAAATAGGAGTCAGCGCATACAGTTTTTCGCCGCTTCTCAAAACCGGAGAATTCACCCTCTTCGACGCCATCAGCCGCGCTAAAGACATTGGTTACGATGCTATTGAGTTTATCGGATTGGAAAGCCCGCCGGGAAAGGCGCCTTCGGATTTTGCCGAAGAATTGCGGAAGGCCTGTGAAAAAGCGGGGCTTTTCATTTCCTGTTATGCCGTAACAGCCGATTTTCTGAACGGTTCCGGGGGGGATATCAAGGCCGAAACGGAACGGATCAAAGGGGCCGTTGACATTGCCCGGATTCTGGGAGCCCCTTGCCTGCGTCATGACGCGTCCTGGGGCATTAAAGAGACCGCCCCCGCCGGGTGCCGCACCTACCGGGA